>CAZGDZ010000281.1:0-3505 GCA_964524855.1 uncultured Macromonas sp. | reverse complement strand
CCTAGCCAGGGCAGCAAGCCCGGATTCATCCGCCGCGCCCTGCAGCGCATGTTCGGCACCACGCCAGCCCGTGGCGGCCAGATCCGCCGGTTCGAGGGTGCCCGCATCGACCGCCTCACCGCCGACTGGTTTGCCACAGAAACCAGCATCAATGAAGAGCTGCGCGCCGACCTCAACGGCCTGCGCAAGCGAGGCCGCCAGCTGCGCAACAACAACGACTACGCCCGCAAATTCTGCGGCATGGTCGAAAACAACATCATCGGCCCCGGCGGCATCCGCCTGCAAGCCAAAGTGCAAGACCGCACCACCCCCGACGACGTGGCCAACGACGCCATCGAGTCCGCCTGGGAGGAGTGGGGCAAAGCCTGCGACGTGACAGGCGGCCTCAGCTTCCGCGACCTGTGCGAAAACCTGGTTGGAAGCTTGCCCTCCGACGGTGAATTCCTGGTGCGCATGGTGCGCGGCCCCGAGGCAGGCAACCGCTTCGGTTTTGCCCTGCAAGTCATTGACGTGGACCGCATCGACACCGAGTTCAACGGCCTGCACAACGGCAACACCGTCATCATGGGCGTGGAGGTTGACACCTACCGCCGCCCCCTGGCCCTGCATCTGTTTGCCGCCCACCCCAACGACGGCACCCGCACCAGCCGCCGCCGCATTCGGCTTGAAGCGGGCGAGGTGCTGCACAAATTCAAGCTGGAGCGCGCCGAACAAGTGCGCGGCATCCCCTGGATGGCCCCCGGCATGCTCAGCCTCCACCACCTGGGCGGCTTCATGCTCAGCGCTCTGCTCGCCGCCGAGCACGGTGCCAACCACTACGGGTTTTTTGAGCAAGCCGAGTCGGCTGGCTCAGGCCCACCCATCGGCGGTGTTGACACCGAAACCGGCCAAGCCATCGTGGCCAGCCAGCCCGGCACGTATGACACCTTGCCAGTCGGCTACAGCTTCACCCCGCACGAAAGCAAGTACCCCAACGAAGTGTTTGGCCCCTTTGCCAAAACCGTGCTGCAACGCATTGCCACCGGCTGGCGCGTGGCGTACCACAGCCTAGCCAACGACCTGGAAGGCGTCAGCTTCTCCAGCATCCGCAGCGGCACCCTTGAAGAGCGCGACCGCTGGATGGCCGACCAGCAATGGTTCATCGACGCATTTTTAGAGCCCGTGTACATGGCCTGGCTGCAGTGGAGCCTGTTGAACGGGGCCATAACCATGCCCAACGGCAGCGCGCTGCCCGCCAGCAAGCTGGCCAAGTTCCGCGCCCACGAATGGCAGCCCCGCCGCTGGGAGTGGGTGGACCCAAAAAGCGACATGGAAGCCAAAATTTTGAGCGTGCGCGCAGGCCTCATGGCTCCGCAAGACCTCAGCGCCGCCATGGGCTACGACTTTGAGGACACCCTGCGCGCCATCAAACAAGCCAACGAACTGGCCGCCAAGTACGGCGTCAGCCTCACCGCCTACGAAGGCACCCCGGGCGCAGTGCCCGCCGGTGCCGCGCCGCCACTCAAGTGACGCGCCACGCCTTACGCATGTCACCCCACCAAAAGCCCAATCACGCCATGCCCACCGATCACATCCCCGCCACGCTGGCCCGCCACATCAGCCAAGGCAAGGCCGAGCGCGGCCTGTTGTTCGAGCGCTCCACCATCAACGAAGAGGCCCGCACCGCCTCCCTGGCCTTTGCCAGCGAAGCGCCCTACGAGCGCTATTGGGGCGTCGAAATTTTGGAATGCACCGCCCCCGCCATGCGCCAAGGGCGCTTGCGCAGCGGTGCCAACCTGCTGTGCGACCACGACACCAAAGACGTCGTGGGCGTCGTCGAATCTGTCGAAATCGGTGCGGACCGTGTAGCCCGCGCCGTGGTGCGTTTTGGGAAAAGCGCCCGGGCAGAAGAGGTGTGGACGGACGTGAAAGACGGCATCCGCCGCAACGTGTCCGTTGGCTACCTCATCCACAAGGCCGTACTGGTCGAGACACGCGAAGGGCTGGAAACCTACCGCGTCACCGACTGGGAGCCCTTTGAAGTGTCCCTGGTCAGCGTACCCGCTGACGCCTCGGTGGGCGTAGGCCGCAGCCTGCCACCCGCCGCTCAAACCACCACCCAAGAACCCACCCCGAAAGCCCGCACCATGCCCGAAGTCAACACCCCAGCCGCCGCCGCACCCGTCGTGCAAGTGGTCGAAACCCGCAACCACGCAGCCGAAATCGCCAAAATTGCCGCCACCATCCCCGGCGGTGCCGAGCTGGCCATGAAGTCCTTGCAAGCCGGTCACACCGTCGAGCAGTTCCAGGCCGAAGCCATGCGCGCCCTGGCCAGCAAGCCCGTACCCACGGCAGACATCGGTCTGACCAAAAAAGAAGCCGAGCGCTTCTCGGTGCTGAAGGTCGCCCGCGCCCTGGCCAACCCAGGCCAATCCGGTGACGCCTCCTTTGAGCGAGCCTGCTCCGACGCAGTGGCCCAAAAAATGGGCCGCAGTGCACAGGGCTTTTTCCTGCCCATCGACGTGCAAAAGCGCGACCTTGTTGTGGGCACCCCCACCGCCGGTGGCAACCTGGTCGCTACCGACTTGCTCATGGGCAGCTTCATCGAGCGTTTGCGCCACGCCATGGTGCTGGACAGCCTTGGCGTGCGCATGCTCACCGGCCTGGTGGGCAACGTGGCCATTCCCAAGCACACGGGCGACGGAACCATCTACTGGGTAGCCGAAAACACCTCGCCCACCGAAAGCCAGCAGACCATCGGGCAAGTCACCATGTCGCCAAAAACGGCAGGCGGCTTTACCGACATTGGCCGCACGCTGATGAACCAGACCAGCCTCGACGTGGAAAACTTTGTTTTGAACGACTTGGCCGCCAACCTGGGCTTGGGCATCCAGCTGGCCGCCATTGCGGGCACCGGTGCCAACAACCAGCCCAGCGGCCTGCTGACGCGCATCACCCCCTCCGTCATTGGCGGCACCAACGGCCTGGCCCCCACCTGGCAGCACATGATCGACCTGGAAACAGCCGTCGCCGTGGCCAATGCCAGCGTGGACAACATGGCGTACTTGAGCAATGCCAAGGTGCGCGGCAAGCTCAAGTCCACCCAAAAGTTCGCCAGCACCAACGGCATGCCCATCTGGGACAACGGCAGCACGCCCGTCAACGGCTACAAGGCGGCCATCACCAACGCCGTGCCGTCCAACCTGGTCAAAGGCACCAGCGGTGCCAACTGCTCCGCCATCCTGTTCGGCAACTTTGCCGACCTGATGATCGGCATGTGGGGCACCACTGACTTGATCCGCGACCCCTACGCCAACAGCACCACCGGTGGCGTGCGCATCGTTGCATTGCAAGACGTGGATGTTCAGGTGCGCAACACCGAGAGCTTCGCCACCATGGTGGACGCCCTCACGGCCTGAGCGTAAGCCCAGCACCGCAGCCCCAGCCCCAGCGCCCGCCATGTTTGTAGAAGACATCAGCCTGTTCTTTGCCGACTTCGGGGTGCCCGTCACCCTCATGGGTCGGC
>CAZGDZ010000280.1:0-3505 GCA_964524855.1 uncultured Macromonas sp. | reverse complement strand
ACCCCACCTGCGGCATCTAACGCCCCCCGCAGCCTGCTCACGCGGGGGGGTGGCGCCCCCTCCAGCGCACCGTCGATCGCCACCACATCGAAGCGGCAGGGTGGCACCGGCTGGCAGCGCAGCAAATAGTGCCGCGCCGCAAACACAATGCGCCGCTGTTTGAACACGCTCACGCTGGCCCCCGCACCGCCGTGGGTCGCTCGGGCGCGGTTGCGCACCTCCACAAACACCACGGTGCCGTCGGGCTCCGCCATAATCAGATCGATTTCGCCACCCCCGCGCCCTGGCGTGCGGAAGTTGCGCTGCAAGGCACGCAAGCCCTGCTGGCGCAGGTAGGTCAAGGCCATGAGTTCGGCCTGGTCGCCGCGCGCCTTGGTGGTCGCGCTGGCGCGTGGTGCTCCCTGTTTCTGGATGGTCACTTTGAACCCTTCTTTTCAATCCGCCCTGACGGCCGCCGCTTCAGCGGCCGGTGGCCAGCATTATCCGGTGGGTGCGCTGTACGTGGTGGCCACCCCGGTGGGCAACCTGGCCGACATCAGCCTGCGCGCGCTGCACGTGCTGGGCCTGGTCGATGCGGTCGCCTGCGAAGACACCCGCCACACCGCCACGCTGTTGCAAGCCTATGGCGTGCAGCGCCCATTGCTGGCGGTGCACCAGCACAACGAAGCCGAGGCGGCCGAACAGGTGGTGCAGCGGCTGCAACGGGGCGAACGCGTGGCCTACGTCAGCGATGCGGGCACGCCTGGCATCAGCGACCCGGGGGCGCGTCTGTGCAGCGCGGTGCAACAGGCCGGGCTGCGCTGCGTGCCCTTGCCCGGCGCCAGCAGCATCACCGCGCTGGTCAGCGTGGCCGGGTTGCAGACCGAAGGACAGGACGCCGCGTTCGAATTCACCGGCTTTCTGCCCGCCAAAGGCGCCGACCGCGAACGCGCCCTGCAACGGCTGGCGGGGCAAGCCCAAGCCTGCGTGCTGCTGGAGGCGCCGCACCGCATCGAGTCGCTGGCGCGCGACCTGGCACGGCTGGGCCCACGCCGCCTGACGGTGGGGCGCGAGCTGACCAAACAGTTTGAAGAAGTGACCACACTGGCGTGTGCAGACTGGGCGGACTGGCTGGCGGCCGACGCGAACCGCCGCAAAGGCGAATTCGCGCTGGTGCTGCACCCGTTACCGCCCGAGGCCGCCAGCGAAGGACTGCCTGCCGAGGCGCAACGCGTGCTGGCCTTGCTGCTCGCCGAACTCCCCGTCAAATCCGCCGCGCGGCTGTGCGCCGACATCACCGGCGCGTCCAAGAACGCGCTCTACCAGGCGGCACTGGCCCTCAAGGCCGGCGACCGCTGACGTCGGTCGGGTCTGGGTCACTCTCGCGGCCGTCCCGCAAGTGCGGGGTCGCGTCCACCTCGCGCACCTCCACATCCACCACGTCGGCCGGGGTTTCGGCCGGTCGGGCGCCTGGCCACACCCGGCCAGCCGCAAACTGGCGAAACTGCGCCGCGAACACCGGCGCCTGCGGACGGCGACCCCGCACCAGCGCCCACAGCACGCCCACGGTCAACAGCACCAGGGCCAGCATCAACATGAACAGCGCCAGCACGGCCATCAAGACCCACAAGGCCACTCGCAGCACACCACCCAGCAGCGCCTGCAGGGCATCGAATATCTGTTGCATTTCGTCTTTCGTTCAACCAACCGGTCTACCCAATCACGCACAATGGGCGTTACACACAGCTTTCACACTTTTTGCTTCGAATCAGGTCCACTCTACCGGTTCCTTCCATGAAACGACTTTCCCAGTATTTCCTGCGTGGCCTCATCACGCTGTTGCCGTTGGGCCTGACGGTGTATTTTCTCTACACGCTGGTGGCGTGGTCCGAAGCGCTGGCCATGGGCTTGGTGCGCCCCTTCATCGGTGACTTCTACATCCCCGGGCTGGGGCTGATGCTCACCACCGGCGCCATTGTGCTGACCGGCTTCCTCATTTCGACCCAGTTCACCGCCCGCCTGCTGTCGTGGGTGGAGCTGCCGTTCACCAACATCCCGGTGGTGAAAAGCATCTACAACTCGCTCAAAAGCTTTGCCGACTACTTCTCGCCGCACCACAAAGACGACGATGCCCAGCAGGTGGTGATTCTGCGCCTGCCTGACCAGGCCATGGAAGTGGTGGGCCTGGTCACCCGCAACCACCTGCGCGGGCTGCCCAATGGCTTCCTGCCCGGCGACCGGGTGGCCGTGTACCTGCCCATGGGTTACATGATAGGTGGCTACACCGTGTTCGTGCCGCGCGACTGGCTGACCCCGATCGACATGTCGGTCGAAGAAGCCATGCGTTCATCTTTGATTGCCTGGATGGCCGCCCGCAAAGCCGCCTGACACCCCCCAATGACGATCCGCAACCTCGACCACCTGTTCGCCCCGCGCAGCGTCGCGGTTTTTGGTGCCTCGGACCGCGCGCACAGCGTGGGCTCCACCGTCTGGCGCAACCTGGCGCGCTCCTACCAAGGCAAGCTGTACCCGGTCAACCCCCGGCTGCGCACGCTGGGCGAGCATGCGGTGTTCGGCTCCGTGGCCGCCCTGCCCGCCGCGCCCGACCTGGCCGTGATCTGCACGCCACCGGCCACGGTGCCCGAACTGATCGCGGAGCTGGGCGCCAAAGGCACGCGTGCCGCCGTGGTGGTCACGGCCGGTTTCAGCCCTGCACAAAAGCAGGCCATGCTCGACGCGGCCCAACGCCACACGCTGCGCATCCTTGGGCCCAATTGCATCGGCATGCTGGTGCCACAACTGGGCCTGAACGCCAGTTTCGCCCATGCCGACGCAGCGCCCGGCCCCATTGCGTTCGTGTCGCAGTCGGGCGCGCTGGTCACCGCCATGCTGGACTGGGCCAACTCACGCAACATCGGCTTTTCGCACTTCGTTTCGCTGGGCGAACATGCCGACGTGGACTTCGGCGACATGCTGGACTTCCTGGGCAGCGACCCCCGGACCCGGGCCATCCTGCTCTACATCGAGTCGATCGAATCGCCGCGCAAATTCATGTCGGCTGCGCGGGCGGCGGCGCGCAACAAACCCGTCATCGTGGTGAAGGCCGGGCGATCGGCACAGGGGCAAAAGGCGGCCGCTTCGCACACCGGCGCCCTGGCCGGCTCCGATGAGGTGTTCGATGCCGCGATCTCGCGCGCGGGCATGTTGCGGGTTTACACCTTGCAACACCTTTTTCTGGCTGCCGAACTGTTGGCACGCTTCCGCGACAACCGCAGCGACCAACTCATCGTGCTGACCAACGGCGGCGGCGCCGGGGTGATGGCGGCCGACGCGGCGGCCCACGCGGGCGTGGAGCTGGCCACGCTGTCGCCCGAATTGATCGAGAAGCTGGACGCGGTGCTGCCCGGCAACTGGTCGCGCAGCAACCCGGTGGACATCATTGGCGACGCGCCCGCACAGCGCTATGTGGACGCCCTGCGCCTGTTGCGCGCCATCAAGGAACGCACCGATGGCATTGCCGGCTTTC
>CAZGDZ010000279.1:0-3525 GCA_964524855.1 uncultured Macromonas sp. | reverse complement strand
GGTCACACCACCCGATGTCATTTCACAGCTCGCGCTGGCCATTCCCATGTGCATCCTGTACGAGCTGGGCATTCTGGGCGCGCGCTGGTTCGTCAAAACCAGCAAAGCGCCAGACGCCACGGCGTCCGACGAAGCCTGACCTTCAGCGTTGTGGTGCGCGGGGCGGATTGCGGCGCGCCGCCACCACGGAAATTTTGGCTCGCTCCTCGCGTCGTGCGACCTCGATTTCGCTGGCAGTGCCCGGTTTCAAGGCTGCCACCGCGCTGAGCAGGCCCGGCACGTCTTTCACCGCCACGCCGCCCACGGTCAGAATCACGTCACCTGGACGCATGCCGGCACTCGCCGCAGGCCCGCCCTGCAGCACGCCGGTGATGATGACGCCCTCGGTCTGCGACACGCCGAAGTATTGTGCCAACTCTGCCGTCAGTTCCTGAGGCTCCACCCCGATCAAGCCCCGCGTGACCGAGCCGTCGCGCACGATCGCCTCCATCACGCTGCGCGCGGTGGACATGGGGATGGCGAAACCAATGCCCATCGATCCGCCAGAGCGCGAGTAGATCGCGGTGTTGATGCCCATCAGGTGGCCATTGACGTCCACCAATGCACCGCCCGAATTGCCGGGGTTGATGGCGGCATCGGTCTGGATGAAGTTTTCGAACGTGTTGATGCCCAACTGGGTACGGCCCAGCGCGCTGACGATGCCGCTGGTCACCGTCTGGCCCACCCCAAACGGGTTACCGATCGCCAGCACCACGTCACCCACTTCGAGTTGGTCGGCGTTGCCCAGCAGGATCACCGGCAGGTTGGGCAGTTCGATCTTGAGGATGGCGAGGTCGGTTTCGGGGTCGGTGCCCACGGTGCGAGCCGCTGCGCGCCGCCCGTCGCTGAGCTGAACCTCGATTTCGTCGGCTTCTTCGACCACGTGGTTGTTGGTCAGAATGTAGCCTTCTGGGCTGACGATGACGCCGGAGCCCAATCCCGTCTGGGGTTGGGTGTTGGGCGGTTGGTCGCCGAAGAAGAAGCGAAACCAGGGGTCTTGCGCCTGTGGGTTGCGGGCGGGCGCCTTGCTGGTGCTGATGCTGACCACCGCTGGCGAGGCGGTTTTGGCAGCGGTGCTGTAGCTGCTGGCCGACACCGCTTCGCTGCGTTCGGCATCGCCCACTTCAAACACGGGCACGATGCTGGCCAGCACCGGCCGCCGGTGCAGCCACTGGGGTTTGAGCGTGGCAACAACAAACCAGACGGCCAACAGGATGGTCACAGTCTGGGAAAACAACAGCCAATAGCGTTTCATGGTCAACGTGGTCGCGGGTAGCGCAGGGGACTTGATGTGGGTCAAACCGGTGTGGCGGCCCTCGGGTTCCAATCCGGGTTGATTCCAACAACAATTCCGGAGTGCGTCATGAAAGCAATTGTGGACCTTTTTTCCACCGATTACGGCCTGTTCAGCATCGGCGTCATCCTCTTCGTCGTGTTCATGGGTTGGTGGTTCCACCGTTTCTTCACCCGCAAAATGGAGGAGTCGGAGCGCGAGATGGGCATCCGCAAGCCCTGAGCTGGGTGCCTGTGCCAGTGGGGTGAGAAAATGCCCCACCATGACGTCAACCTTGTCCCCAACCCCGGATCGCCCGCTTGCCAGCGTCGAACGAGACGCCCTGTTGCAAGCCCTCGATGACTTGCTGGAACCCTCGCGTTTCAAAGATTATGGCCCCAATGGTTTGCAGGTGGAAGGGCGCGCCACCGTGCGCCACCTGGTCAGCGGCGTGACGGCCAGCCGGGCATTGATCGAGGCAGCGATCGCGCAAGGCGCCGATGCCATACTGGTGCACCACGGCCTGTTCTGGCGTGGCCAGTCGGGTTGCGTCACCGGCTGGATGCGCCAGCGCCTGGGTCTGCTGCTGCAGCACGACATCAGTTTGCTGGCCTACCACTTGCCGCTCGATGCGCATCCCATGCTCGGCAACAACGCCCAACTCGGCCAGCGGCTGGGTTGCCAGCCGTTGGAGGGAGGGTGGGGGCGTTTTGGTGAGCAGGACTTGGGCTTCATCGGCGTGCCTCCAGTGGACCGGGCGAGTGCGCTGGCCGAACACGTTGAGCGCGTGCTGGGGCGCAGCGTGACTTTGCTCGACACCGCGCGGCGGCCCCTGCGTCGCATCGGCTGGTGCACCGGTGGAGCGCAGTCGTATTTCGAGGCCGCGATCGCTGCCGGGGTGGATGCGTTCATCACCGGTGAAATTTCAGAACCCCAGGCACACTACGCCCACGAATGCGGGGTGGCCTATCTGGCGTGCGGCCACCACGCCACCGAGCGCTACGGTGCCCCCGCCGTGGGTGAAGCCGTGGCCCGCCAGCTGGGCATCACTCACGCCTTTATTGACGTGGACAACCCCGCATGACAGCGCCGCTCATTGCCCTCTCCATGGGCGATCCGGCCGGCATTGGGCCGGAGATCATTGCACAGGCGTTGCGCCTACGGCCCGAATGGTCGCGCCATTGCGTGGTGTTTGGCGATGTCGCCTGTTTGAGGCGGGCGGCCGAGGTGACGGGAGGCTTGCAGCCGATTGCGGTGTTGGAGCGGCCGGCCGATGCGTTGGGTGTGCCGGCGGGCTGCATCCCAGTGTGCCAGGTGGAGGGTGGAGTGGGCGTGCCGGCCTGGGGGCGTGTCAGCGCTGCGGCGGGCCGCTGGGCTGCGCTGGCGATCGAACGCGGCGCTCGTGCGGCTTTGTCGGGTGAAGTGGCGGCCCTGGTGACCGCCCCCATCCACAAAGAGGCCCTGGCTGCTGCTGGCATTGCGCACCCAGGCCATACCGAGTACCTGCAGCAACTGGCTGCCGATCACCTGGGTGTGCCAGTGCTGCAATTGCCGGTGCGCATGATGTTGTCCAGCCCACAGCTCAACACCGTGCTGGTCAGCATCCACGTGTCGTTGCGCGATGCGATTGAGCGCGTCACGGTGGTGAACGTGCTGGAGACGGTGCGGATCGCCCATCGCCACTGGACGGAGGTGCGCCAAACGCCGCGTTGCCGGATCGCTGTGGCCGGGCTGAACCCGCACGCTGGCGAGGGCGGTTTGTTCGGGCGCGAGGAAATCGACATCATCGCGCCGGCCGTGGCGTTGGCGCGACAGGAAGGCATCGACGTGCAGGGGCCGTTTGCCCCCGATACCGTTTACATGAAAGCGCGCGAGGGCGCGTTCGATGTGGTGATTGCGATGTACCACGACCAGGGTTTGATCCCGGTCAAGTACCTGGGGCTGGCGCACGGCGTCAATACCACGCTGGGCTTGCCCTTTGTGCGCACCAGCCCGGACCACGGCACCGCCTTCGATATGGCGGGCACCGGTCGCGCCGATCCCTCCAGCCTGATGGCCGCCATCGAAGCGGCGCAGGCCTCGGTCCAATAACCCTGATCACGATCATTTACAATCCGATGTTGACTCGGGTGCGTTCGTGCGCCCGTCGCGATCCCGCAAGTGTGTAGCCAAGTCACTGAAAGATCCCCATGAGCGAAGCCACCGTAGACAAC
>CAZGDZ010000278.1:0-3573 GCA_964524855.1 uncultured Macromonas sp. | reverse complement strand
CCTGGTCGCGAATCTCACCGACCATGATCACGTCGGGGTCGGCGCGCAGCAAAGACCGTAAAGCGGTGGCGAACGTCCAGCCAATCTTGGGGTTCACCTGGATCTGACGCAAACCACGTTGGGTGATCTCTACCGGGTCTTCGGCGGTCCAGATCTTGCGGTTCGGGGTGTTGATGCGCCGCAACGCCGAGTGCAGTGTCGTCGTTTTACCCGAGCCGGTGGGGCCTGCACAAAGGAACAAGCCGTAGGGTCGGCTGACAATGTGCTCAAACGCCGCCAAGTTGAACTGACTGAGGTTCAAAGCCTCCAGCGGCAAGGGTTCGGACGAGGTCAGCACCCGCATCACCACATCTTCCAAGCCGCTCGCGGTGGGAATGGTGGCCACGCGCAACTCGATCGCCAGCCCACCAAACTTGGAAAAATTGATCTTCCCGTCCTGCGGCTTGCGGCGCTCGGAAATGTCCAGATCGCACATGATCTTGATGCGTGCAATCAGCGCGTTGCGGTAGCTTGACGGCAGCTCCAGGTAAGCCCGCATCTCGCCGTCAATGCGAAAGCGGATCACCACTTTCTCGCGGCCCGGGTATGGCTCAATGTGGATGTCTGAGGCGCGCTGGTAATAGGCCTCGGTGATCATCGAGTTGATCAGCTTGACCAACGTGTTGTCGGACTGCTCGACCTGCTTTTCGTCTTCTTGCTGCTCCTTGGCCTCGCCACTCAGTTCCACCGCCAATTGCAGCGCATCCATGCCGTTGCCAGCGGCCTCGGCATCCATGGGTTTACCCGCATCGGGCTTGGCAGCGCCGTTGGCTCCGGCCGCCGCCAGGTCGCCCATGCCGATTTCCCGGTACGCCTTGCCAATCTTGGTCGGCAACTCGGTGCTGGTCGCCACCACAGGCACCACCTTGCGCTGGGTGGAAAACTCCAGCTCGTCAATCACCTTGAACTGCAGCGGGTCGGCCATCGCCACCACGATGGACGACTTCAGGTCCAGGATGGGCAACACCTTCAGGCGCATGGCCATGTTCATCGGCACGCGGCGCAGCGCGGCGGTGTCCACCGGAAAGCGGTTCAAATCCACAAAGGGGTAACCCATTTTGCGGGCCAAGGCAATTTGCAGGTCGGCCTGGGTGACCAGGCCCATGTCCACCAGCATCTGCCCAAGGGGGCCGCGCCCACCGGTCTTCTGGTTTTTCAGGGCCTGAGCCAACTGGGTCGGGGTGATCTTGCCCAAGCCCAGCAGCGCTTCGCCAATGGGCACAGGCTTGAGCCGAGACTGTCGGTCCAGCGCCTCGCGCAACTGCTCGGCGCTTTCGACCATCGAAGGCGCGACGCTTTGCAGCTCCTCCACCGTGACCTCTTCGGCATCGGCCAGCACGGTTTCGCTGAAGTCGTTGTCAGCGATCAGGTCTTCGTCACCGTGGCGCAGTTCAAACCGTGTCACACCGCTCTTGGGAATGAACACCCGGTAAGGGTCTTCGTCCAGCGTTTTTTTGGGGAACAGCCACAGACCGTAACTGAGCTTTTGATGCCCGTGGCAGATGCCGGGATACAGCGCTCCGTCGCGCAAATGCACCACGAAGGACTGCAAGGGGTTGGCCGGATCGTCAAGGATGCCCGAAGGCTCAAACTCTTGGTCCAAAGCGGGATCGGTATCGATCTTGAGGCGCTTGAGCTGGTTGAACTTCAACGCAAAACCGCGGCTATCGCCAAAAGGCTGAATCTTCACCTGCCGGTGTTCGGGGTCAAAGTCGACCAAATGACCAGAGACGGTGTTGCCGTTCCACCCTTCGGCAGTACATGTCAGCACCTTCGCGCCGACTTCCAGCGCATCCTCCCTGTGGAGGTTCGGTACCGTGAACTGACTCTTCTTCACTTTCACTCCCTCGGAAACGAGTACAGGCATCCGACACAACCTTTTAGAGGCCCAACGCCCACTTGATCACGTTTTTGGCGAGAAACCCCAACATGCCAAATGATAGAACCAGAAACAGAATGAAGGTTCCGAATTTACCTGCCTTCGATTCGCGTGCCAAGTTCAAAACGATGAACAGCATGTACAAAATGAACGCGCCGACCCCAAAGGTCAAGCCAAACTGAGCCACCTGGCCCTCGGTGTATCCAAAAATGGTGCCTTCCATGATCACACCACCTCAGACTGACGTGACCCTGATGGCCCCGGACGCCTTGATGTCCTGGTAAGCGTGCCAACTGGCATGCCCCAACACCGGCACCACCACCACCAAACCCAGCATGCCGGTGACCAACCCCAGACCCACCAGCAACACGATCAGACAGGCCCAAAATCCCATCACCAACGGGAAGCTGCCCACAGCGCGCCAGCTTTCGCCCACCGCCACCCACACTGGGGCAGTGGTGTCCATCAACATGGGCAGGGTGATGACACTGGACGCAAACATGGGGGCCGCCAGCAGGGCTCCGAGCAACAACCACACCTCAAACAACCCCGGCGAAGGAGCCAGCACCACATGGCGGACAAAATCCAGCGGATTGGCGATGGCGGTGGGCGCCCACAAGGTAATCAAGCCCGCCGAGGTCAATACCCAACCCGTGCCCGCCACCCCCAGCAACAGGCCAAAGCCCATCAAACGCTTGTCACCAGACAGCCACAACTTGAGCAAGGCGGTGCAATGCGGGCGCTCACCGCGACCGGCTTGACGGCTGACCGCGTACAAGCCCGTGGCCAACACCGGCGCAACGATCAGAAATCCGGAAAACGCGCCGGCCAACCACCAGAACTGATCGTGCGCCCACCAGAACAACCCGGCACCAAAGCCGGTCATCAAAAAGCCATGCAGCAAGCCCGGGCAAGGGTTGCGGCGCAAATCGCGCCAGCCTCGCGCCAGCCAGCACAGGGGGGCGTACCAGGCGAGGGAGGGAGAGGTTGAAGGACTGTGGTGAGCAGAAGACATCAGCGGCGAACCATCAGGAAAACCCTGATTGGATCACAAAGGCGCGCAGGCGCTCAGCAACGGGCGGGTGTAAGGGTGGCGGGGCTCGCGCAACACCTGGGTGGCAGCACCCTGCTCCACCACCTGGCCACCCTGCATCACCATCACCTCGTGGGCCATGGCCCAGATCACGTCCACATCGTGGGTGATAAGCAAATAGCTCAGGCGGTGGCTTGCTTGCAAGCCCAACAGCAGCTCGATCACCTGCTGCTGCACCGTCACATCCAAAGCGCTGGTCGGCTCGTCCAGCACCAGCAGGCTGGGCTCGACAATGATGGCTCGGGCGATTGCCAAACGCTGGCGCTGCCCGCCCGAAAACTGGTGCGGGTAGCGCTGCAACCATGCATGCGCATCGGCTTCGTTCGCGGGCAGCAGGCCGACCTCGCGCAAGGCGGCCAGCAGCCGATCTTGGCGCGCCGACTCGCTCAACTGCGGGAAGTGCACCGCCAGCCCCTCCCCGACGATCTGCTCCACCGTCATGCGCGGCGACAGCGAAGAAAACGGGTCTTGGAACACCACCTGCACTTGGCGCCGCAGGGCTCGTTGGTCTTGCATCGCGCGAGCGGACCATGTTTGGCCCATCACGTCCAGCCCGCCCTCG
>CAZGDZ010000277.1:0-3607 GCA_964524855.1 uncultured Macromonas sp. | reverse complement strand
GGTTCGCCCTGGTCCAGCACCCGCCCACCGAAGCCGATGTACTCCCCCTTGACGTTGCGGATCGGGAACATGATCCGCTCCCGAAAGCGGTCGTACCGGCGTCCCTCGCCACCTTCGCCGGTGGCGGCCTCGGCGCCGTCATCGGGGGCGATCACCAAGCCGGCGTCGAGCAGCAGCGGGCTTTGGTAATCGGGGAACACCGTGGACAAGAAACGCCAGCCGGGCGGTGCGTAACCCAGTGCAAAGGTTTTGGCCACTTGGCCGGTCAGCCCACGGCGCTTGAGGTAATCGATCGCGGCCGGCGCTTGTTTGAGTTGCGCTTTGTACGCGTCGGCTGCTTTGGCGAGCACCTCGTTCAGCGTGCTCTGGCGTTTGCGCTGCTCGGCGGCGCGGGCCCGTTCTTGCGGTGGAATGTCTTCTTCCGGCACTTGCAGGCCCACCTGCTGGGCCAAATCTTTCACGGCTTCCACAAACCCGATGCCGGTGTGCTCCATCAAAAAACCGACCGCATTGCCGTGCTTGCCGCAGCCAAAGCAGTGGAAGAACTGCTTGGTGGGGCTGACGCTGAACGAAGGGGATTTTTCGCCGTGGAACGGGCACAAGCCCATGAAGTTGGCGCCGCCCTTTTTCAGTTGCACGTAACGACCCACCACCTCGACGATGTCGACGCGGGACAGCAACTCCTGAATGAAACCTTGGGGGATGGCCACTGCGTATTGTCGCCCACCGCGCAGTCCAGACGCAGAGGCTGGGTTCAGCCCCGCACGACGCGGTTTTTGCCGGCTCGTTTGGCGGAGTACATGGCTTGGTCAGCCCGTTGCAGCGCCTCGGCGCTGGTTTCCTCGGGCGACATGCGGGTCACTCCCGCACTGAAGGTGATCAACAGCCGCTTTTCGCCTTCCAGGAACAACTGGGTCGTCAACTCCCGCTGCAGTCGGGTGATCACCTCCACCGCCTCGTCCAGACCGGTGTCGGGCAGCACCACCACGAACTCTTCGCCGCCGAAGCGGGCCACCGAATCGTTGGGCCGCAAGGCCCGGCGGGCCACATCGGCCAGGTGCTTGAGGGCGCTGTCGCCCGTCAAGTGGCCGTGGGTGTCGTTCAGCTTTTTGAAGTCGTCGATGTCCAGCACCGCCAGGCACACTTCAATGCCCATGCGGTCGGCGCGCGACACCTCCCGCTCCACCACCTCCATCAGGCCCTTGCGGTTCAGCGCGCCCGTCAACAGGTCGTGGCTGGCCATTGCGCTCATCCGGTCCAGTTCTTGACGCAGGTGTTCCACTTCTGCTTCGGCTTCCAGAGCACGCTCGCGCAGGCCTTGCAGCTCCTCGCCGGTGCGGCGGGTGTCTATGGCCATGGTACGGGCCGATTGGATCGCTTCCTGCAACACCGGGGCCATTTCGGTCACGTCCCGTGCCGTTTCCAGTCGGGTGGCACAGCTTTCCATTTGCACTTGAAACTGCTCGTTCGAGGCCGCAGTTTGGGCCAGGCGCTCCAGAAACACGCTCAGCGTTTCTTTCATCACCTGTTGCGCTTCCAGCGCGTGCTCCCGCGCTTGCGCCTGCTTGAACATCACGTCCTTCAGGCGCCGCTGCACGTCGTCCAGCCGCCGGGCGGACAAGGGGGGCAGCGTGGCTTCCTTCAGCGCGTTCATTTGCTGTTGCAGCCACGGGCTGTCCGGGTTGATCTCCTCGAACTGCTCAAACACCGTGTGCAGCAGGCTCAGCAGCATTTCGCGAATCTGCCGCTGTTCCTCGGCCACAAACGACAAGCGGAACGCGTAGTCGCTCATCATCTTGCGCAGCACCGTGTGGTGCGGGATGTCTTGTCGCAGCTCGCTGACCAGTTCCTTCGCCTGTGCCGCCACTTTCAGGTCGTCGTTGCCCACGGCGGGCAAGGCGTGGTCAACGATGCGGGCCATTTGCTCGGCCAGTTCGGCAGGCAGGCCCACTTCGCGTGCGGGGGCCGCATGCCCAATCGTCAACTCGGTGGGCGTGGCCTGCTTGCTGACCAGGCCGACCACGGCTTTTTCCAGATCGTCCCAACTGTGCAGGGTGACGGCTTTGTTGAACTGCGCCCGGAATCGCTGCTGTGCCGGGCTTTTATCGGGCAGAACATGCCCAATTTTGCGCAGCGGCTCCAGAGGAAAAGGGCGCAAAGCACGGGTGCCCGCGACCTCGTGGTAGACGGCCTGGAAATTGTCCGGCGTGGGGGGTAACTTGCGTGCGGCCAGCAATTTGACCGCTTCTCGGGCAATGTCCTGCGGCGTCTGTGCGGCCATGGGGAATCACGGTTGGAGTTTGCCTCCATCTTACACCGCCGCCGGTGGCCATTTGGGACCTCAGCGCGGGGGCAGGCGGATAGCACCGTCCAGGCGGATCACCTCGCCGTTGAGCATGTCGTTTTCCAGAATGTGGCGCACCAGTTTGGCGTAGTCGTCCGGGCGTCCCAGGCGGGAAGGGAAGGGCACACTCGCGGCCAGGGCGTCCTGCACCTCCTGCGGCATGCCGAACAGCATGGGAGTACCAAAAATGCCGGGCGCGATCGTCATGTTGCGAATGCCGTTGCGGGCCAGGTCGCGTGCGATCGGCAGGGTCATTCCCACCACACCGCCTTTGGATGCGGCGTAGGCGGCCTGTCCGATCTGGCCGTCGTAGGCGGCCACGCTGGCGGTCGAAATCAACACGCCGCGCTCGCCGGTAGCTTCGGGGGTGTTGCGGCCCATCGCGTCGGCAGCGAGCCGGATCATGTTGAAGGTGCCCACTAGGTTGACCATGATGGTTTTGGTGTACAGGTTCAAACTGTGGGGCCCGTTTTTGCCCACCGTTTTTTCGGCAGGGGCAATGCCTGCGCAGTTGACGAGGCCCACGAACTTGCCTTGTGCGGTGGCAGCGGCCACCGCAGCCGCTGCGTCGGCTTCGCTGCTCACGTCGCAGCGCACGAAGGTGCCGCCAATGTCACGGGCCACCGCCTGGCCGCGCTCTTCTTGCATGTCGGCCAACACCACGTGGCCACCGTGGGCGGCCAGCATGCGGGCGGTGCCTTCGCCCAAGCCCGAAGCGCCGCCCGTGACCAAAAAGACCTTGCCTGCAATCTCCATCTGCCACTCCTGTGTTGATATGACGTTTACGTTAACGTCAATTATCAATCAAAAAAAGACCCGCGGGTGCGGGTCTGTGGAGAGAGCAATTTACTTGTAGCCGACGCGGTCCAGCATTTGCTGCACTTTGGTCATGTTCTTGGCCACCACGCCCAGTGGAATGGCCTCGGCTTTGAAGTTGGCGCCGCCCATGGCTTTGAGCGCTGCGTTGTCCACTTTCACCCCCTTGGCCGCTGGGAATTCGTTGTTGCCGTTGGCGAAGTATTCCTGCGCGAACGGGGTGGACAGAAACTCCATGAACTGCGTTGCCGCGTCCAAGTTCTTGGCGTGCTTGGCCACGGCTGCGCCAGCGATGTTGACGTGGGTGCCGCTGGTGCCCTGGTTCGGGAACACGACGCGGATTTTTTCCATCACCGTGCGGTCTTCGGCCTTGCCCGATTTCAGCAGGCGGGCTGCGTAATAACTGTTGGTAACGGCAACGCCGCATTCGCCCGAGGCCACCGCCTT
>CAZGDZ010000276.1:0-3613 GCA_964524855.1 uncultured Macromonas sp. | reverse complement strand
CTGGAGAAGATGCAGGCCAGCGCCGCCATGTACCTGGGGATGCAGTTGCTGCTGCCCGGCGAGTGGGCGCCCAGCCACCGCCACACGCCCAACGCCGTGCGCATGATCGTCGAGGGCGAGGGTGCCTACACCACCGTGGACGGCGAGAAATGCCCCATGAGCCGCGGCGACCTCATCCTCACGCCCACCGGCCTGTGGCACGAGCATGGCCACGACGGCACCGAGCCCGTGGTGTGGCTGGACGTGCTGGACCTGCCGCTGGTCTACTACATGGAAGCCAGCTACCACATCAATGGCGAGCGCCAGCAGGTCAACCCTGGCCGCGGCGACCGCGCCTGGACCCGCGCCGGCGTCGTGCCCACGACGGTGTTCCAGCGCAGCGACAAGCGTTACCCCATGCTGCGCTACTCCTGGGCCGACACCCGCGCCGCCCTGCTGTCGCTGGCCAGTGACCAGCCTGACCAGGAGTGCGTGCAGGTCACCTACATCAACCCCGAAACCGGGGAGGACGCCGAGAACATTCTGGGCTTCTACGCCCTGATGCTCAAACCCGGCCAGACCCTGCGCCTGCCCGCGCGTTCGCCGGCGCAGGTGTTCCACCAGATCGAAGGGCGCGCCGAGGTGACCGTGGACGGCGCCGGGCAGACCTTCACCCTGGACGAGGCCGACACCTGCTGCGCCCCCGGCTACACCGCCGTCACCCTGAAGAACCTGAGCGCCGACCAGCCGGCCTTCGTTTTCATGGCCGACGAGTCGCCGCTGCACCGCAAACTGGGCGTGTACGAAGTCCGCGCCTGACCCCCTTTTCCCTGGAAACACCATGACCCAATACCTGTTCAACCCGCCCGCCGTCCAGTCCCTGCCCATCCGCGGCAAGACCGAGCGCTTCCCCATCAACCGCATCTTCTGCGTCGGCCGCAACTACCACGCCCACGCGGTGGAAATGGGCCGTCCGGTCGATAAAAGCGTCGAACAAGCGTTCTACTTCACCAAATCGCCGCAAACCCTGGTGGAAAGCGGTGCCACCGTGGCCTACCCGCCGCGCACCAGCAACTACCACTACGAGATGGAATTGGTGCTGGCGATTGGCAAACCCGGCTTCCGCGTGAGCGAGGCCAACGCCCACGAACTGGTTTACGGCTACGCCGCCGGCCTGGACATGACCCGCCGCGACCTGCAGCTGGTGGCGCGCGACAAGGGCCGCCCCTGGGACACCGGCAAGGACATCGAGGAAGGCTCGGTCTGCTCCGAAATCGTGCCGATGGAAGGCGTGGTGGTGGAGCAGGGCGCGATCGCCCTGGAAGTCAACGGCCAGACCAAGCAGTCGTCCAACGTGGACAAGCTGATCTGGAACATCCGCGAGATCATTGCCGACCTGTCCACCTACTACCACCTGCAGCCCGGCGACCTGATCTACACCGGCACCCCCGAAGGCGTGGGTGCCGTGGTGGCGGGTGACAAGATCACCGGCCGCGTCGAAGGCATTGCCGAGATCAGCCTGAACGTCGGCCCGGCCGAGTGAGCCTGCACGCGATGAAGCTCTACAACTTCTGGCGCAGCGGCACCTCGCACCGGCTGCGCATCGCGCTCAACCTCAAGGGGCTGAGCACCGAGTACGTGGCCGTGCACCTGGGCAAGGAAAAGCACTTGACCGACGAGTTCAAGGCGCTCAACCCGCAGCAGCTGGTGCCCGCCCTGGACACGGGCGAGCAGGTGCTGATCCAGTCGCCGGCCATCATCGAATGGCTGGAGGAAAAGTACCCCACGCCCGCGCTGCTGCCGGCCGACGCCGACGGCCGCCAGCGGGTGCGCGCGCTCGCCGCCATCGTCGGCTGCGACATCCACCCGATCAACAACCGCCGCATCCTGGAGTACCTGCGCAAGCAGTTTGGCGCCGACGAGGCCGCCATCAACGCCTGGTGCGGCACCTGGATCGGCGCGGGTTTTGATGCCTATGAAGCGTTGCTGGCCGCCGACACGCAGCGTGGCCGCTACAGCTTTGGTGACACGCCCACGCTGGCCGACTGCTACTTGGTGCCGCAGGTGGAAAGCGCCCGCCGCTTCCAGGTGGACCTGAACCGCTGGCCACTGATCCAGCAGGTGGAGGCGGCCTGCATGGCCCTGCCCGCCTTTGCCGACGCGGCGCCCGGGAAACAGCCCGACGCCGCCTGACCCCCTGCGGCCCGCATCCCCAGACCCTGGGGGTGCGGGCCGTTTCTTTTGCTCAAGGAAACCGTCATGATCCGATTCCCCACACTGCGCACCCTGGCCACCGGCCTGGCGTTCGCCGCTACCGCGCTGACCGCGCAGGCCCAGACCCTGAAACTCGGCCACGTCACCCCGCCCACCCACGTGTGGCACCAGGTGTCCGAAAAAATCAACGCAGACTTGCAAAAATCCTCGGGCGGCAAGCTCAAGGTCGAGGTCAGCCCGCTGTCCAAGCTGGGCAACGAAGCCCAGATGATCACCCTGCTGCGCTCGGGCGCCATGCACATGGGCGTGCTGACCGTGGGGGGCCTGTCCAACCGCGAGGAAGCCTTCCTGGCCTGGTCGCTGCCCTACGTGTTCAAGGACGTGGCCCACGCCACCCGCGCCACCCAGACACCCGCCGCCAAGGAAATGCTCAAGCGCCTGGAGCCGCACGGCATGGTGGGCCTGGGCTGGGCCTTCGCCGGTATGCGCCACGTGCTGTCGCTGCAGCCGGTGGCCAACGCCAAAGACCTGAGCGGCAAGAAGATCCGCTCCTTCCCCAGCCCCATCTACAACGACTGGTGGAACGCCAACGGCGCCGCCCCCACCGCCATGCCGCTGTCGGAAGTGGCTCCGTCGCTCACCACCAAGCTGCTCGACGCGGTGGATGTGGACCTGGACGCCCTGGTGGGCCTGAAGTTCCACCAGCAGGCCCCCAACCTGACGCTCACCAACCACATGGCCTTCCCGGCCGCGATCGTGGTGTCCAAGAAGTGGTGGGACAGCCGCAGCCAGGCCGAGCGCGACATGATCGCCAAGGTGGTGGCCGAGGCCGAGCAGTGGGGCTACAAGGCCGCCATCGAGGCCGACGTGGACAACCTCGCCAAGGCCAAGGCCGACGGCGCCAAGGTGGTGGCCGCCGACCTCAAGTCCTTCCAGGCCGTGGGTGCCAAGGTGCGCGACCAGTACGCCGCCAAAAACCCGCTGATCGCCGACTTCTACAAGCAGGCCAAAGACCTGTGATGCCCGGGCGCGGCTTCGGGCCGCGCCGCGGGGTTCACTTCCCGGCAGACAGCGCCCGTCGAGGGCCCTGTCTGCTTTTGTGCATTTTCTGAAAGGCACGGCATGTACGCCCTGATTCAGACCCTCGACGACTGGCTGGCCAAGCTCGAAAAAGCCCTGGTGGTGTTGCTGACCGCAGGCATCGCCGGCATCATGATGGCGCAGGTGATCCGGCGCTACTTCTTCAGCCATCCCATCTTCTGGGCCGAGGAAATCGCCGCCCAGCTGCTGGTGTTCGTCACGCTGTTCGGCCTCTCGCTGCTGACGCACAGCGGCCAGCTCGTCAGCATCGATTTCCTGCCGCGCGCCCTGGGGCTGAGGGCTCGCCACGCGTTGCTGGCCCTGTTGGGCACCCTGTGGC
>CAZGDZ010000275.1:3367-3624 GCA_964524855.1 uncultured Macromonas sp. | reverse complement strand
CGGGTAGATCATCACCCAGATGAACACGGCAACCACCAGGTTGACGTGGGCGTATTCGAGTGCGGCCACCGTCTCGAACATCCCCGGTAACCACAGGCCCAAGATGACTCCAGCGCCAATCCCCAAAGCGACCCAAACGCTCAGAAATCGTTCAAATAAACCCATAAACCACTCCCGCCCATCTTGATTTGAAACAGGCTAGGCCAAGTCGGTACTGGTCTGCCCCAAAGAAGCGCCAAGGGCAGGTCAGCCAGACT
>CAZGDZ010000275.1:695-3357 GCA_964524855.1 uncultured Macromonas sp. | reverse complement strand
CTCTTTTTGCAAAGACAGCTTGTCCAGCTTGTCGATTGGCAAATTCACCAGCAACGCAACGCGGGTTCGCAACGTCATGAACACCCAGGAAAACGCCTTGTGTTTTTCTTCTTCGGTGCCCTGGAATTCCGCCGGGTCTTCAACGCCCCAGTGGGCTGACATGGGTTGACCTGGCCAAACCGGACAGGTTTCACCTGCAGCCTTGTCGCACACGGTTAGCACAAAGTCCATCACCGGCGCGCCGGGTTGGGCAAACTCGTCCCAGCTTTTGCTGCGCAGTCCATCGGTGCGGAAACGGTTACGCTCCAGCAGTTCAAGCGCGTAGGGGTTGACCATGCCGGCAGGCTGACTTCCTGCACTGTAGGCACGGAACTGGCCACCGCCCAGTTGGTTGAGCACGGCCTCGGCCATGATGCTACGGGCCGAATTGCCGGTACACAGAAACAGCACGTTGTAGAGGCGAAAAGACATGAGATGCTCCTTAGCAGCAGCGGTTGATTGAAGCGCTGGCGTTCGCAGCGGTGGCGCAGCACAAATTTGTTTCATGGGTGGTCGTTGCGACGGGCGCACAACATGCACTTGCGGCTGGTTCGTCTTGCTTTTCACGGAACACCGGGATGTTGCCCAGGGTGTGAAAGTGTTCCCAAGCCATCCCCTGGGGGTCAGTGACCCAGTGCTTTTCGCTGCGGGCGTAACAGCAGGTCGTGGCTCCCTCGTCGAGCAAGGCCATGTCTGCGGATTGCGCGCGCCGCTTGAGCTCCAGCAGCTCTTGCTCGTTGTCGGTCTGAATGCCCAGGTGGTCAATGCCGGCCGACCCACCTCGGGTGGAAATGGCGAAGTTCACCGGGGGGTCTTCGAGCATCCATTTTGCGTAGTCAGACTCTGTTCTGGTCGGCGACGACGCGAACAGCTGGCTGTAAAAAGCGATGCTCTGAGACAGGTCGCTGACGTGGAGGTGTACGTGAAAGCGTTTCATGGCATTTCTCTCAGCATTGGGTACAAGTGGGGGTGGTGCTTGTCAGGCATGGCTGCCCTTGACAACACTCGGCGGTCAAGAAGGCCAGCAAGGCATCCATGGCGGCGAACTCAGCCCGGTAAATGATGTTTCGGCCGTCGCGCTTGGTTGTCACCAAGCCGGCATGGCTCAGCTCCTTGAGGTGAAACGACAAGGCCGTGGGCGCCACCTCTAAGGTTTCGGCCATGTGGCCCGGTGTCAGACCCTGATGCCCCGCCACTACAAGCAGTCGAAACAGCTTGAGTCGGGTTTCTTGCGCCAAGGCGCCCAGTGCTTTGACCACTTCGGGCTCGTTCATGGTCAACCTTTCGATGTTGATGGGGTGGGCGGCCGTTCAGTGGCGGAGCCCGTTGGCAGCCCCAGGGTGAGCAGCCAGCAGATGCCCAGCATCACGGCCGAGCCCACAAGCGCATACAGCAGCCCACCCCACTGGTACAGCAGGCCCGACAACAGCGTGCCCAGAAAGCGGCCCAGAGCGTTGGCGGCGTAGTAAAAGCCCACGTCCTCGGCGGCCTTCTCGCTGCCGGCATAGGCCAGCACCAGGTAGGAATGCACCGACGAGTTCACCGCGAACGCAAAGCCGAACACGCCCAGCCCGGCCACCACCACCCATTCCAGGTGGGGCACGTCCAGCACCACCACGGCGGCCAGCGCCACCGGCACCAGCGCCAGCAAGGCCGACCACAGGCGTGCGGCGGGTACCTCGCGGCTCAGGCCGTCGGTACTGCGCTTAACGATGTTCGGGGCCAGCGCCTGCACCAGGCCGTAACCGATGGTCCAGGCCGCCAGGAATGTGCCTACCATGGTGAAGTTCCAGCCCACCGAATACAGAAACACCGGCACGCCTACCACAAACCACACGTCGCGCGCGCCGAACAGCGCCACGCGGGCGGCGGCCAGCGCGTTGATGCCCGCGTTCTTGGCGAACAGTTCCTTGGCGTTCTTGGAGGCCTTGCTCTTGCCCATCATCTGAGGCAGGGAGGTGACCACGCCCAGCAGCACCACGGCCAGCAGCCCCGCCATGAGCCACAGCGAGGCCTGGAAGCCCAGTGTCTGCAGCAACACGCCACCCAAAAAGAAGCCGAAGCCTTTCATGGCGTTCTTGCTGCCAGTGAACCAGGCCACCCACTTGAAGAGCTGGCCATTGTCCTGTTCCTTGGCGGCGGCTTGAGTCACCTTGATGGCCGACTTGCTGGCGGTCTTGGTCAGGTCCTTGGCCACGCCGCAAATGCCTTGCGCCACCACCACCCAGGCCACCGACATGGCAGCGGTCCAAGCGGGGTTCAGCAGCGACAGCACCGTGAAGCCCACCATCTGGGTGGTCAGCCCCACGGTGAGCATGCGGGTGATGCCGTAGCGCGTGGCCAGCCAGCCGCCTATCAGGTTGGCCAGGATGCCGGCGGCCTCGTAGAGCAGGAAAAGGAACGCCAGAGTGAACGGCGAATAGCCCAGCTGGTAGAAGTGCAGCAGCACCAGCATGCGCAGGGCACCGTCGGTGAGGGTGAACCCCCAGTACGACGCCGTGACGATGGCGTAGTTGCGGGCAGCGTGTGGCATGGCAAGTGCTTGCGGCATGGCGTCAGAGGCCTTGGGCTTGCAGGTGTTTGGCCAGGTCCACCATGCGGCAGGCGTAGCCCATTTCGTTGT
>CAZGDZ010000275.1:0-685 GCA_964524855.1 uncultured Macromonas sp. | reverse complement strand
AATCTGCCGACGGTAACCATGGTGAACAGAGCAACCACGATGGAGCTGCGCGTGTCGCGGGCATAGTCCACGCTCACCAGCGGGCGTTCCTCGTAGCCCAGAATGCCTCGCAACGGGCCTTCGGCGGCGGCCTTGAACAGGGCGTTCACCTCATCGGCGGTGGTGGCACGCTGCAGCTCGAACACGCAGTCGGTGAGTGATGCGTTGAGCACCGGCGCCCGCACGGCGTGGCCGTTCAACTTGCCCTTCAGTTCAGGGTAAATCAGTGCAATGGCGGTGGCGCTGCCGGTGGTGGTGGGGGCCAGGCTCATCATGGCGCTGCGTGCGCGGCGTAGGTCTTTGTGCGGGGCGTCCACCACCAGGTTGGTGTTGGTGGGGTCGTGGATGGTGGTGATTTGCCCGTGCCGGATGCCCAGCGCTTCGTGCACCACCTTCACCACCGGGGCCAGGCAGTTGGTGGTGCAGCTGGCGGCTGTCACGATGCGGTCCTTGGCCGGGTCGTACAGGTGTTCGTTGATGCCCAACACGATGTTGAGCACGCCGCCCGTCTTGACCGGCGCGGCCACGATGACGCGCTTGGCACCCCGGTCCAGGTGGCCTTGCAGGGTTTCAGGCGTCAGGAACTTGCCGGTGCATTCCAGCACCACGTCCACGCCCAGATCGCCCCAGGGAATCTCGGCAGATG
>CAZGDZ010000274.1:0-3633 GCA_964524855.1 uncultured Macromonas sp. | reverse complement strand
GGTTTGACGTGCCGCCAGCGGTGGCGGCAGCCAGGCTGGCAGCGGCACGCAGCCCCGACAAGTTTGAATCTCAACCCCTGGCCTTTTTTGAAAAGGTGGCCAACGGGTATGCAGCCCGTCAAGCAGGGCAACCCGAGCGTTTTGCCCGCATCGACGCCACCGCCAGCATGGACGGCGTCTGGGAGCAAGTGGTGGCCGCATGTCGCGCGCGGGGGGTGCTGGCGTGAGCGGGTTGGCCGCCTGGCTGCAACCACAACTGCAAGCCTTGCTGCAACAACGTGGGCATGCCCTGTTGTTGAGCGGTCCGCCGGGCTTGGGCCAGTACGAACTGGCCTTGGCTTTGGCACGGGCCTGGCTGTGCGAGCAACCCACCGCCACCGGGGCCTGTGGCCAGTGCGCATCGTGTCACGCGGTGGACGTGCGCACCCACCCCGATTTGTTCGTGCTGCTGCCCGAAACACTGGCGCTGGAGCTGGGTTGGCCGCTGGACGAAAGAGCCCAGGACAAAATCGACAAGAAAGAACTGAAGCCGAGCAAGTACATCCGGGTGGACGCCACGCGGCATGCGGTGTCTTTCAGCCAGACCACCCGCTCGCGGGGGCACACCAAGGTCATCCTGATCTACCCGGCCGAGAGCCTGAACACCGAATCGGCCAACACCTTGCTCAAAACGCTGGAAGAGCCTGCGGGTGCCTTGCGCTTTGTGCTGGCCACCGAAGCAGCGCACGCCTTGCTGCCCACCATCCGCAGCCGTTGCCAAACGGTGGTTCTGCCTTGGCCGGACGCTGCGGCCGCCAAAACGTGGCTGGTGGAGCGCCTGCAGGCCGACAAGGGCATTGACGCAGCCACCGCAAACCGCGGGGCCGACACTTGGTTGCGAGCGGCTGGGGGGCGCCCCCAGGAAGCGCTGGAGTGGAGCCAGCTGGCGTCTTCCTCCGCAGCTTGGGACCAGTTGCCCAAAGCTGTGGCGCAAGGTGACTGGTCCTTGCTGACCGATTGGCCTGTGGCACGCCAGATGGATGCGCTGCAAAAAATCTGCCACGACCTGATGGTGGTGGCCGCTGGCGGTACACCCCGATTTTTCACCTCAGGGGCGCTACCCACATCGCCGGGGCTGGCTCGCTTGACCGAATGGCAAGCGCAGTTGCAGGCCGCCGCCCGCACCATGGAGCATCCGTTCAACGCGGGTTTGATGCAAGAAGCCTGGGCCTTGAGCGCACGGCAGGCCCTGGCGCTACACTAAGGTGGCATGAGCCAGGCCGAAGCTTCCGGGGCGGCGCGCCCCACCGTCATCCAGCTCTCCATCAAGGAAAAGGGCGCGCTTTATGCCGCCTACATACCATTGTTCGCGGAAGGCGGCATTTTCGTGCCCTCGTCGCGCGAATACAAGCTGGGCATGGATGTGTACGTGCTACTGACGCTGCCCGACGATCCACAACGCTACCCCGTGGCGGGCAAAGTCGCCTGGATCACCCCGGCCGGTACGGCGGGCTCCCGAACACAGGGCATTGGCATCCGCTTTCCGGCCGACGAGAAATCGAAGCAGCTCAAAGCCCGCATTGAAGAAATTTTGGGCGCGCACCTTGCCTCCGACCGCCCCACCCAAACCGTTTGATTTGCATGTTCGTTGATTCGCATTGCCACTTGAGCTTCCCGGAACTGCGCGCGCAGCTGCCCGATATCCTCGCCGCCATGAGCGAGGCCCAAGTGGACCGGGCCTTGTGCATATGCACCACGCTGGAAGAGTTCGATCAAGTACAAGGTCTCGCGGCCGAACACCCCAACCTGTGGGCCACCGTCGGTGTGCACCCGGACAACGAAGACGTCCTGGAGCCGAGCCTGAACGACCTGCTGCAAGGTGCGCAGCGGGCCAAAGTGGTGGGCATCGGTGAAACGGGGCTGGACTATTACCGGCTCGGTGAGCGCACTTTGGCTGACATGGAGTGGCAGCGCGAGCGGTTCCGAGTGCACATCCGCGCTGGGCGACAGACCGATCTGCCGCTGGTGATCCACACCCGAAGTGCGTCTGACGATACCCTGGCGATCTTGCGGGAGGAGGGCGGCTTCAATGGCGGCGCCGGCGAGTTACCGCGCTCGCGCGGCGTCTTCCACTGCTTCACCGAAACCGCTGATGTCGCCCGCGCCGCGCTCGACCTGGGTTTTTACATCTCTTTTTCCGGCATTCTGACGTTTCGCAACGCGGCCGATTTGCGGGAGGTGGCCAGCTTCGTGCCCCTAGACCGCTGCCTGATCGAAACCGACAGCCCCTACCTGGCCCCTGTGCCTTACCGGGGCAAAACCAATAGCCCAGCCTACGTTCCTCACGTCGCGCAACAGTTGGCCAGCATCAAAGGCTTGACGGTAGAAGCGGTGGCTGAAGCCACCACGCACAATTTTGAACAATTGTTCAGCCGCACAGTCACATCCGGATGACATTCAAACTTCCGGTTCGGGCCTTGGTCGCCGCTGTGGTGTGTGCAGTGGGTCTGACACTGGCGTTGCCGGCAGCGGCGCAACGGACCGGCTCGTACGATCGGTTTCAATCGGCCATCCTGCGTGACAATGTGTCCCCTTTGTTGGGCTTGATGCTGGCTGGGTTTGATATCAATGCACCCAGTCCCGAACTGCAACCGCCGTTGGTGCTCGCGTTGCAACGCGAATCCTGGCAGGTGGCGCGTTTTCTCATCGAACAACCCGAGCTAGACATTGAAGCACGCAACCCGACCGATGAGAATGCGCTGATGCTGGCCGCCATCAAAGGTCAGCGGGAATTGGTCGCTCTGCTGCTGAAGCGCAATGCCCAGGTGAACAAACCGGGATGGACTGCGCTGCACTATGCCGCGACCCATGACGGCCCCGACGCACCCGCGATTGCACGACTGCTGTTGGAGCGTTACGCCTATATCGACGCCGCATCGCCCAATGGCTCCACCCCGTTGATGCTGGCAGCCCAGTATGGGCACCGCGACGTGGTGACCTTGCTGCTGGAGGAGGGGGCCGACCCGTCGCTACGCAACCAGTTGGGGCTGGGTGCCATTGAGTTTGCTTTGCGTGCCGACCGGGGCGATGTGGCCGAGCAAATCGCAGCCGCCATCCGCGCCAAACAACCCCGCGGAAGCTGGTAACTGAGACTGCCCAACCGTTGCTCAGCGCAACTGTTTTGTCCCGCTACGTGCAATTACGTAAAGACGGCGACACCATTTCGCGGTTCAATTCGAGCGTTATCACAACATCCGTTTCGGAGACGACATGACGCAGAAAGACACGAGAGATATCGTGGGCGGCGTGGCGATGACGGCCCTGGGGGCCTTCGCTGCGTGGCATGCCTACGGCAACTATGAGTTGGGGGAGCTCAACCGCATGGGACCGGGGTACTTCCCGATTGCGCTGGGGCTGTTGCTGGCCTTCCTGGGCTTGATCATCGCCATTCCCGCCATGATGCGTGAAGGTGAAGGCATTGAGGTTTCCTGGAAAACCTTCGCGCTGGTCACCGTCAGCATCGGCGTTTTTGCCCTGTTGCTGAAAACCTTGGGGTTGGTCGTTGCCACCATCGGCGCCGTGATCCTGTCATCGCTGGCCGACAACGAAATCAGCTGGCGCGCCCGCATCCTCACTGCGGTCAGCATCGCATTC
>CAZGDZ010000273.1:0-3657 GCA_964524855.1 uncultured Macromonas sp. | reverse complement strand
CCAAGCGCTGCAACCCATCGCAGGCAAACGCCAGCAGGGTCGAAGGCACGGCGGCCGGCTGCACCGTAGCGGGTTGGCTGGGGTCTTGGTACAGCACCGCATCCTCGTGTTCATCGGCCAAGCGCTGCACCAATTCGGCCGCCAGCCCACCACGCTGCGGCGCGCGGAAACCGACGGAGTACGTCATGAACTCGCCGTCCACCGCCACGCCATCGTGGGCCCACTTGGGAGGCAGGTACAGCATTTCGCCGGGCTCAAGCACCCACTCCTCTTACGGCTCAAAATGCTGGAGGATTTTCAGCGGTACATCCTCTTGCAGCGTCAAATCTTTTTGCCGTCCAATGCGCCAATGACGCCGCCCGCTGGCCTGCAGCAGGAACACGTCGTAGCTGTCAAAGTGCGGGCCCACACCGCCGCCTTCGCTGGCCCAGGAAATCATCAAATCGTCCAGCCGGGCATCAGGCACAAACCGGAACTGCTGCATCAATTGGTGCAGCGGGTCCAGGTGCAAATCCACCCCTTGCACCAGCACCGTCCAGCCCGGCTGGCGCAGCGGCGGCAAGCCCCGCCGGTTCAGCGGCCCGTGCTTTAGCGACCAGCCCTGCCCCGGTTGCTGCACGATCAAACGCGACTCCACCCCCTCCTGCGCCGCCATGTCGAACAAGGCCGAACGGTCCAGCAGCGGTGCAAACCCCGGGATGGCCTGGCGAATCAGCAGCGGCTTTTTTTGCCAGTGGCGGCGCATGAATTGTTGTGGCGTCAGCCCGCCGAGCAAGGCCAGCGGTTGGTCCAAGGGAATGCCAGCGGACGTCTGGCCTGAGCGTTGTGGTGTCGAAGTCATGGGACAATTGTCCGATGAAAATCACCTCCCATTGCGTCGTGGCACTCACGTGGACCCTGAAGGACACGCTGGGTGAAGTGCTCGACGAACTCGACGAACCCACAGAATTCCTGGTGGGCGGCTCCGACCTGCTGGCCAAAATTGACGAAGCGCTGCAAGACCATGTGGCAGGCGATTCGATCGAACTGCACCTGGAGCCTGAAAACGCCTTTGGCGATTTCGACGACCAGCTGCTGTACCTGGAGCCGCGCAACGCCTTCCCCGCCGAACTGGAAGAAGGCATGGCTTTTGAAGGCCTACCGCCCGGCTGCAGCCGCCAGGCGCCCACTGACAAGCTGTACTTTGTCAGCGAAATTTACCCGGAACACGTGGTGATGGACGCCAATCACCCGTTGGCTGGCATTGCCATTCGCCTGCAGTTGAAGGTGCACCGAGTGCGCGAAGCCACCGAGGCCGAAGTGGGCGCCGGCACCCTGGGCACGGGCTTTTTCCGTTTGGGCTGAACGCCCGCTCAACCCCGGCCGGTGGAGCCGTAACCACCGGCCCCACGTTCGGTCGCGGCATCAAACTCGTCCACCAAGTTGAACCGGGCCTGCGCCACCGGCACAATCACCAGCTGTGCAATCCGCTCCATCGGCTCAATGGTGAACGCCACATCGCTGCGGTTCCACGCGCTCACCATCAGTTGCCCCTGGTAGTCACTGTCGATCAACCCCACCAGGTTCCCCAGCACGATGCCGTGCTTGTGCCCCAGGCCAGAGCGCGGCAGGATCAGGGCCGCGTACCCGGGATCGGCCAGGTGGATGGCCATGCCCGTGGGCACCAGTTGCCAGGCGTTGGGCGCCAAGGTCAACGGTGCATCCAGACAGGCGCGCAAATCCAGCCCAGCGCTGCCTGGGGTGGCGTAGGCCGGCAGCTGCTCGTGCAGCCGCGCATCCAAAATCTTCACATCAATTTGCATCGGGGTCTCAGGCAACAAAACCGTATTGTCTCAGCGGTTCGGCATCAAGCTGTCTTCCAACGCCTTGGCCGGGTCTTCCGCGGACTCTTCCTCGTCCTCTTCCGCCTCGGCACCCCATTCAGCGTCAGCCCCTGGCACGTTCATCAACTGGTCCCGCACCGACTCCGCATCCACCTGAACCGGCTTGTCCAGGTTGCCCGTCACCAACCCCGGATTGAACAGGATGATCGCCACCATGATCACCTGCAACACGATGAAGGCAATGGAGCCTTTGTAAATCTGCGCGGTGGTGACCGCCGGAATCCGCTTGCGGGTGACCTCATCGGTGTAATCGTTGCGCGGCGCCACGCTGCGCAGGTAAAACAACGCAAAACCAAATGGCGGCGTCAGGAACGACGTCTGCAGGTTCATTGCAATGATGATGCCAAACCAGATCAAGTTGATGTCCAGCTTCTCGGCCACGGGGGCCAGCAGCGGAATCACAATGAACGCGATCTCGAAAAAGTCGATGAAGAAGCCCAGGCCAAACACCAGCAAGTTCACAAAAATCAGGAACCCAAGCTGGCCGCCCGGCAATTTGTCAAACAAATGCTCCACCCAAATGTGACCATCGGCCGCGTTGAAGGTAAAGCTGAACACGGTCGAACCGATCAGGATGAACAGCACAAAAATAGCCAGCTTGGTGCTGTTCTCCAAGGCCTGCGACAACAGCTTGAAGCTCAAAGTGCCACGGAACCCAGCCATCACCAGCGCGCCCACCGCCCCCATGGCGCCACCCTCGGTCGGTGTCGCCAACCCCAGGAAAATAGTGCCCAGCACCAAGAAAATCAGCACCAGTGGGGGAATGAGGGCGAAGGTGACGCGCTCTGTCAGACGCGACAGCAAACCCAGCTTGAACAGCCGATTCACCACCGCCAACCCAAAGGCCAGAAACGACGCCACCGTGAGCGACAAAATTACCACCTCATCGCGCGGCGGTGCGCCATCACGCCCCATCAATGGATTGATGAAGGTGCCATGCGCCTGCGACCACGCATAACCCGCAGCGGCCGAAATCAACAACAACACCAACAGGGAGCGGTGGCCGCTGTCGCCGTTGGACTCGCTGTAGATGCGTGCCTCCAAAGGCAAGGCCGGTACCCAGTCGGGCTTGATCAAGGCCACACCGACAATGAAAAGCAGGTACAGCCCCACCAGCATGAGGCCGGGGATCAAGGCACCCGCGTACATGTCGCCCACCGAACGTCCCAACTGGTCGGCCAACACAATCAGCACCAACGAAGGCGGCAAAGCCTGGGCCAATGTGCCAGACGCGGTGATGGCTCCCGTGGCCACAGACCGGTTGTAACCGTAACGCAGCATGATGGGCAGCGCAATCAAACCCATGGAGATGACCGACGCGGCCACCACACCGGTGGTTGCGGCCAACAGCGCGCCCACCAACACCACGGCAATGCCCAACCCGCCCCTGATGGGGCCAAACACCTGGCCCACCGTTTCCAGCAAGTCCTCGGCCATGCGGCTGCGCTCAAGGACGATGCCCATCAGCGTGAAAAAAGGAATGGCCAGCAGCGTGTCGTTCTGCATGATGCCGAACACGCGCAGCGGCAAAGCTTGAAACAGGTTGGATGGGAACAGCCCGATCTCCATCCCAATGAACCCGAAAAACAGGCCCGTGGCAGCCAGTGAAAAAGCGACGGGGAACCCAATCAGCAAAAACACCACCAGCCCCATGAACATGAAGGGCACGAAATTGTTGGTCAGAAACTCGGTCATGTCGGTCTCACTCAGGACTGGTGGGCTGCCGACGCTTTGTCAGCTTTGAGTTTTTCGGCCTCGGCAATCTCCTTGGCCA
>CAZGDZ010000272.1:0-3660 GCA_964524855.1 uncultured Macromonas sp. | reverse complement strand
GGTGCCCGAGAAGCGCGAGCCGCCGTGTGGCAGCGATCACGAAAACCGGGCGCGCGAGCGCCCACGGTTCCGGGAATGTTGTCCTCGTTGTGCCTGGGGGAAACTGGTGCCGATTGTACTGACCGGGCTTGGCCGTCAGGAAAACCTCAATCGACAAGCAGCCGTTGAACGAAGGCTTTCCCAGTCGCTTCGGTTCCCAACCTTCCCCCTACATCGCGCGTAGCCTCCCCCGCAGCAATGGCAGATGCAACAGCGGACGCCATCGCCCGCTCTGCGTCCAAGAAGTTGGGCAATCGCTGGCGCTGGCCGTGCCAGCCCAACAACTGGGCCGCCGACAGAACCAGCGAAAAAGGGTTGGCCACATCTTGGCCGGCAATGTCCGGCGCAGAACCATGGGCTGCCTGTCCCATCGCGTGATGGATGCCCGCATTCAAAGAACCGCCCAAGCCCAGACTGCCAGAGAGCTCTGCCGTCAGGTCAGACAGAATGTCGCCAAACATGTTGGTGGTCACGATCACATCGAAGCGTTGCGGGGCGCGGACCACGTGGGCCATCATGGCGTCCACGATGAAGTCATCCACCCGAACTTCCGGGAATTCACGTGCCACGGCGTGGCACGAGTCGATGAACATGCCGTCCCCTATCTTGAGCACATTGGCCTTGTGAACGATGCTGACATGCTTGTTGCGCTCCATGGCCAACTCGAAAGCAGAGCGCGCAATGCGCTCGCAGCATTCGCGGGTGATGCGACGCAGCGAAACCACCACGTCTGGCGTGATCAACATTTCGCTGCCGCCCGATGCAATGTTGCGGTCGGCGTAGAAGCCTTCCGTGTTTTCTCGCACGACAACCAAGTCAAAGTCATTGACTTTGCAACGCAGACTGGGGTAGGTGCGCGCAGGTCTGATGTTGGCGTACAGGTCCAACTCTTTGCGGAAAAACTTGGAGGGGTTGATTTCCCCCTTCGACTCGTCCTTGAAGTCAAAGGTTGCGGTGGGGCCCAACATCAACCCGTCTGCTGCTTTGACTTTTTCCAACAGCGCAGGGGTTACAGTGGCACCATGCTGGCGCAGGCTCTCATGACCGGTGATGTCGTGATCCAGCTGCAAATCGAGGCCAAAACGATGGGACACAGCGTTCAGTGCATCGACCGTTACCGCCATCGTTTCGGGGCCGATGCCGTCGCCTGGAAGCACAACAATTTTCATCATCAATAAAACTTTGGAGGTTGCTGAATGTGGTTGCTGACCATGCGCGCAGGCCCATCGGACACGCTAGAGCCAGGGTTGGATTTTGACCCAGTTTGCGCCTGACCATGACACGCCTGCAACGCTACTTTCCCTTCCTGCAATGGCCCCGCCCATCGGCGGGGTTGTTGCGTGGCGAAGCCCTGGCGGGCCTCACCGTGGGGCTGATGGTGATTCCGCAAGGCGTGGCCTACGCTGCGCTGGCAGGTATGCCACTGATCACCGGCATCTACGCCTCCATGCTGCCGGCGCTGGTGGCGGTGCTGTTCGGCGCCTCGCAGCGCCTGTCGGTCGGCCCCACCGCCTTGAGCTGCCTGCTGGTGAGCGCCTCGCTGACCGGCATGGCTACCCCGGGCAGCGCCGAATGGATTGCGCTGGCGGTGTGGCTGGCGCTGTTGACTGGCTTGCTGCAAGTTCTGCTGGGTCTGGTGCGTTTTGGCTGGTTGCTGAACCTGGTGAACGCACCGGTGCTGATGGCCTTTACCCAGGCAGCGGCGGTGTTGATTCTGCTGTCGCAATGGGAAGCGCTGGTGGGCTGGGATGCCGGCGCCAACGGCTGGCCGGTGCACTGGCCATCGCTGGCGTTTGGGGTGGGCAGCCTGGCGCTGTTGATGGCCAGCAAGCGCTGGCGGCCCGCGTTCCCTTCGGTGTTGTTGATCGTGGTGGCCTCGGCCGGTTTGAGCCACTGGAGCGGCTTTGCCGACGGCGGCGGCGCGGTGGTGGGCACGCTGCCTTCGGGCTTTCCCGACCTGTTCCTGCCCCACTGGCCGGGCTGGTCCACCCTGGGCCAGTTGGTGGTGCCGGTGCTGGTGATCACGCTGGTGAGTTTTCTGGAAACCGCCGCCAGCGCACGGGTGGACAACGCCCGCAACGGCGTGCCGTGGAACCAGGACCAGGACCTGATCGGCCAAGGGCTGGCGAAGCTGGTGTCCGGCTTCAGCGGGGCGTTTCCCACCAGCTCGTCGTTCTCGCGCTCGGCGCTGAACTTGTACGCGGGCGCGCGTACCGGCTGGGCCACGGTGTTTTCGGTGGTGGTGGTGTGGGCAGCGCTGCTGTTCTTTCTGCCGGTGCTGCACCACGTGCCGCAGGCCACGCTGGCGGCCATTGTGGTGGTGGCGGTGGTGGGCCTGATCAAGCCCGGCGAGTTCCGCCGGGTGTGGGGCATTTCGCGGGTGGAGGCCTGCACCGCTGCGGCCACGTTTGCCATCACCATCCTGGCGGCGCCGCAACTGTACTGGGGCGTGATGGCCGGGGTGCTGATGGCGCTGAGCCACTTCCTGTACCAGCGGCTGCACCCGCGCATCATTGAAGTGGGGCTGCACAGCGACGGCCGCCTGCGCGACCGGCACCTTTGGCAATTGCCGCCGCTGGCCCCGCACACCTACGCGGTGCGCATGGACGCTGAGCTGGATTTCGCCTCGGCCAGCGCGCTGGAGCGCGCGGTCAGCGACCACCTGCTGCTGCACCCCGACACGCGCCAAGTGGTGCTGTTTGCACAGCCCATCAACCGCATCGACGCGACCGGGGTGGAAACCTTTGCCCTCCTGCGCCAGCAACTGGCCAGCCAGCGGCGCGTGCTGTATGTGGTGGGCTTGAAGCTGCCGGTGGAGCAAGCGCTGCGGTCGGCCGCCGAGCTGACGCCCGACGCCCACCTGCACCTGCTGGCGACCGACGCCGAACTGTTGCACACCCTGGCCCCGCCCGAGTGAGCAGGGGGCTGCTCACAGGTTGGTGGCGGCGATGACTTCGCTGATGTCGGTCAGGCCCTGCACCACCTTGTCGATGCCGTCCTGGCGCAAGGTTTTCATGCCCTGCTGCAGCGCGGTGGCGCGGATGTCGCCGGCCGACGAACGGTGGCGGATGTGGTGCCGCATCTCTTCGCTGTTGAGCATGAGCTCGTAGATGCCCAGCCGGCCTTTGAGGCCCCGGCCTTCGCACACGCTGCAACCTTTTTTGGTGAAGGTGCGCAGGTAACGCCCGCCCTGCCCGTCGTCCACACCGTGGTCGGTCTTCCAGCGTTCAATCTGCGCGGCCAGGTCGAGCTCGTCGCTGTGCTGCACGCCGTCCAGGTACTGGGTGGCCAGAGCCTGCAATTCCTCGTCGGTGGCGGGGCGCACCTGCACGCATTTCTGGCACAAACGCCGCACCAGGCGCTGCGCCAAAATCGCCAGCAGCGAGTCGGAAAAGTTGAACGGGTCGATGCCGATTTCCAGCAACCGCGTGATGCTTTCTGGCGCGCTGTTGGTGTGCAGGGTGGACAGCACCAGGTGCCCGGTGAGCGACGCCTCCACCGCGATGCGCGCGGTTTCCTCGTCGCGCATCTCGCCAATCATGATGACATCGGGATCGGCCCGCAAAAAGGTGCGCATGGCGGCGGCGAAGGTCCAGCCGATGCGCGGGTTCATCTGCACCT
>CAZGDZ010000271.1:0-3661 GCA_964524855.1 uncultured Macromonas sp. | reverse complement strand
GATCAGGCCGCCGCGCACCGCGTATTCGCCGGGGCTGATCACCTGGGTGACGTGCTGGTAGCCCGCCAGCGTCAGCTGAGCCTTCAGCTTGGCCTCATCCAGCTTTTGCTTGACCTTGAATTCAAAGGTGTAGCCCGCCAAGAACGATGGCGGTGCCAGCCGGTACAGCGCTGTGGTGGCCGGCACGATGACTACATCGGCGCCGTCGTCGGCCTTGCGCTGCTGGATGCGCCACAGCGTGGCCAGGCGCTCTGAAATCAAATCCTGGTGTGGCGAGAAGTTGTCGTAGGGCAGGGTTTCCCAGTCGGGAAACAGGGCGCAGCGCAGGCTGGGCGCGAAGAAGGGCAACTCGTCGAGCAGGCGCTGTGCGTCGCTGGCGTCGGTGGTGATGATGGCCACCGGGCGGCCCGCAGCCTTCTCCCGCAAACCCAGTTGGGCCAGCAACAGCGCGTCGGCCGACCCCAGCGGTTGCGGCAAGGCGTAGCGTTTTCCAGGGGTGAGTTTGGGCAGTTCCATCGGAGTTGGGGCAGCACAACAAAAACAAATACCCCGCAACAGGCGGGGTGACGTTGTGGGCGATTTTAGAATCAGCGCACGCCATGGACTTCAACACCCCTTCATTTCCCGACACGGCCGATGCCCCCGTTCGCTGTTACGCGCTGATTCCGTGTGCCGGCAGCGGCAGCCGGGCCGGTACCGCGCAGCCCAAACAGTACCAGCGCGTGGCCGGTTCACGGCTGATCGACCACACAGTGAATGCGCTGCTCGGCGTCCCGGCCTTGGCCGGGGTGGGGGTGGTGGTGGCGCCTGATGACACGGTGTACGCCAGTCCCCATGCGCGGGTTCGCGTGTGGCACGTGGGTGGGGCTACGCGAGCGCACAGCGTGTACAACGGTTTGCTGGCCTTGCAAGGCGCTGGTGCCCGGCCGCAAGACTGGGTGCTGGTGCACGATGCGGCCCGCTGCCTGTTGCGTCCGGCCGAGGTGGAGGCGTTGATCAACACCTGCATTGACGACCCAGTGGGCGGCCTGTTGGCGGTGCCGGTGCCCGACACCCTGAAAAAAAACGATGCCCAGGGTCGGGTGCTGCAAACTGTCGATCGGGCCGATATCTGGCAAGCCCAGACGCCGCAAATGTTCCGCCTGTGCGCCTTGTGGGCAGCGCTGGAGGCCCAGCGCGTCGATGATTTTGCTGGCATCACCGACGAAGCCAGTGCCATAGAACGAAGTGGGCTGGCGCCCCGGCTGGTGCGTGGCAGTGTGCAGAATTTCAAAGTCACTTACCCAGAGGACTTTGCCTTGGCCGAGGCCTTGCTGCACAGCCGCCGCACCGCCCAACACCGTGAGGACACCGAATGAGCGAAGACCGTTTGAACCAATTGCCGCCTTGGCGCGTGGGCGAGGGCTGGGATGTGCATGCGCTGGTACCGGGGCGCCCCTTGTGGCTGGGTGGCGTGAACGTGCCTCATCACAGTGGCTTGTTGGGACACTCTGACGCCGACGCCTTGCTCCACGCCATCACCGACGCCTTGCTGGGCGCGGCCGGGCAGGGCGACATAGGCACCTGGTTTCCAGACACCGATCCCCGATTCAAAGGGGCGGATTCCGCCGTACTGCTGGCGGAGGCCGCGCGCGGTGTGCGGGCCTTGGGCTACCAGGTGGCTAACGTGGATTGCACGGTGATTGCACAGGCACCCCGCTTGGCGGAGTACAAGCCCCTCATGCGTCAACGCATTGCGCAGGTGTTGGATCTGGCGGTGGATCAGGTCAACGTCAAGGCCAAAACCGCCGAAAAACTGGGCCCGGTGGGCGAAGGTTTGAGCATGGAAGCCCGCGCGGCGGTGTTGATCTACCGCGTTTGAGGCGGTTCCGCCTGGGGCATTTCAGGCCATCCGCCGCAGGCTGATTTGCACTTGCAGCCCTCCGTCGGTGGGGAGGCTCAGTGCCAGTTGGCCGCCCATGCGTACCAGGGTCTTTTGCACGATGGCGAGCCCCAGACCAGCACCCGCGGCGGAGGTCCGGGCGGTGTCGGCGCGGTAAAAAGGCTCGGTCAAGTGGCTCAACACTGCTTTGGACACACCCGCTCCCCGGTCACGCAGCAACAGCACCGCCTTGTCGCCTTCGCTGCGGGCTGTCACGGTCACGCGGGCCACGCCGTCGGCGCTGCGGCCATAGCGCGACGCGTTTTCCAGCAAATTGCTGACCACGCGGACCAGTTCGACCGGGTCGCCCAGGGCTCGGAGCGTCTCAGGTAGGGACACTTCCAGCACCATGTCTGAACGCGCCAACCAAGGCTGCAGCGCAGCCTGCACCACATCATTCAGGTTCACGGGCGTGGCCTGGGCGCGTCCAGCACGTGCGTAATCCATGAACTTGTCCACGATGGCGTCGATCTGTTCGATGTCTGCGGCCATCAGCTCCCGCGTGGCGGCGTCGGCCACGCTCATCTCGGTTTCCAGCCGCAGTCGCGCCAGGGGCGTGCGAACGTCGTGTGAAATGCCCGCCAGCATCAGCGTGCGGTCGGCCTCGGCCTGGGCCAGCTTTTCCGCCATCCGGTTGAAGCCCACGTTCACTGCCCGAATTTCGTTGGTCGGTACCGATTCATCGAGCTGGCTGCCCTGAAACTCTCCCTCCCGAATCCGCGCGGCCGCAACCGACAGCCGCTTCAGCGGGTGGTTGATCAGGCGGGTGATGGCCAATGCGCCCAGCAGCGACAAGCTCGCCGCGATGGACAGCCACACCAGCCAGGTCACCCCCCCAATCACGTCGATGCGCTCCGGGTCCACCAGCAGCCAGTAAGTTTCTTCCCCAATGTCAAACCCGATCCACAGACCGGCAAACCCGTTCACTTCGCGCGCCACGATGGTGTTTTGGCCCAAACGCTCGGCCAGCACCTGGCTGACGCGCTGGTCCAGCGGATTCTGGTTGTAGGGTTGATGGGTGTCGGTGGGTTCGCGCACCGCAATGCGCACGTTTTCCTCGTCCACCAGCGTTTTGACGAGGGACACCCGCGCAATCGCATCGGCGTGCACCAAGGCAGCCCTCGTCAGGTTGACCAAGGTCGCCAGTTGGCGGGCGCTCTGCAATGCGCGGGGCTCCTCTTCCAGGGTGCGGAAGGTCTGAAACCACGCGACGATGGTGCCCAGCAACAGCAAGGCCAGCAGCAAAAACGTGCGCCAGAACAGGCTGATGCTGCCCCGGGGCCGAGGCGGCGCGTGGGCGTGGTGTTCAGGCCTCGCCATCGTCCGGCACAAAAACGTAACCAATTCCCCAGACGGTTTGCAAGTACCGCGGCGACGCGGGGTCGGCCTCGATCAGCTTGCGCAGGCGGGATACCTGCACATCCAGGCTGCGGTCAAACGGCTCAAACTCGCGGCCGCGCGCCAGTTGCGCCAACTTGTCGCGCGACAGGGGTTGCCGGGGGTGGCGCACCAGCGCCTTCAGCATCGCGAACTCACCGGTGGTGAGTCCCACGTCCGTCCCCTCACGCTTCAGTGTGCGCTGCCCCAGGTCCAGCTCGAACGGGCCGAAGCGCACCACCTCAGCCTCCAGCGAAGGTGCACCGGGCATTTCGGTCGGCGGCCGCCGCCGCAGCACCGCGTGAATTCGGGCCAGCAACTCGCGCGGGTTGAAGGGCTTGCCCAGGTAGTCGTCGGCGCCCA
>CAZGDZ010000270.1:0-3663 GCA_964524855.1 uncultured Macromonas sp. | reverse complement strand
TGGTTGCGGGAGCAAGGCTACCGCTCCTCGTTCACCGTGCCCCTGTACGATACGGGGGCCTTCATGGGTTTCGTGTTCTTCGACTCGATGAAGGGGCATGCCTTCGTCCCGCAGGTGCAACGCGACCTGGTGCTGTACAGCAACCTGATTGGGATGGCGATTGCCAGCGAATTCGCGGCGGTGCGTTCGGTGCTGGAAGCCACCCGCGTGGCGCGCGAACTGGCCGAGGTGCGTGACTTTGAAACCGGCGCCCACCTGGAACGGATGGCGCGCTACTCACGGGCCATCGCACAAGCGGTGGCGCCGCATTTTGGCCTGAGCGACGAGTTCGTGGAGAGCGTGTACCTGTTCTCTTCGCTGCACGATATTGGCAAGATCGGCATCCCCGACAAGGTGCTGCTCAAACCTGGCAAACTGGACGCCGCCGAGCGCGAGGTGATGGAGACCCACGTTGTCAAAGGCGTCGAAATCATCGACCGCATCGTGGGCGTGGGTTCGCACCAGCGGCTGCCCGACTCGACCATCTTGCGCAACATCGTGCATTGCCACCACGAATACCTGAACGGCTCTGGCTACCCGCGCCACCTCAAGGGCGACGAGGTGCCGGTGGAAGCGCGGATCGTGACGGTGGCGGACATTTTCGATGCGCTCACGGCGCTGCGGCCTTACAAGCACGTCTGGTCCCCCACCGAGGCGCTGGGGGAACTGAACCGCATGGCCGCCGCCGGCCAGCTCGACCCGGTGTGTGTGCAGGCCGTGCACGACCACTTCGAGCAACTGCTGGCGATCCGCGCGCGCTACACCGACGCGGACGTGGCCACCTGATTGGGCTCAGGCCACAAAACTGCCCGACTTGCCGCCGTGCTTCTCCAGCAGTTTCACATCGGAGATCACCATACCCCGGTCAGCGGCCTTGCACATGTCATAAATGGTGAGCAAGGCCACCTGCACGGCGGTGAGCGCCTCCATTTCCACCCCGGTCGGCCCCACCGTTTCGGCGGTGGCGCGGCACAACACGGCATGGGCCTCGGCCTCCACCTCAAATTCCACCGCCACCCGGGTCAAGGGGATCGGGTGGCACAACGGGATCAGGTCGCTGGTCTTTTTGGCGCCCATGATGCCTGCCAGCCGCGCCACCCCCAGCACATCGCCCTTTTTGGCGTTGCCGGCGGTGATCAAGGCCAGCGTGGGCGGCTGCATGGTGATGCGCCCCTGGGCCAGCGCCACGCGGTGGGTCGCTGGTTTGGCCCCCACGTCCACCATGTGGGCCTGGCCTTGGGCGTCGAAATGGGTCAGCGGGGAAGTCGTCATGGGCAAAACGGTCCGTGGGTGCAGGTTCTCTGAATCTTTACAGCGAACAGGCATCATACGGCCATGCGCATGACCTTCAAACACCGTTTGTGGCCCTGGTTGGCGGCCGCGCCGCTGTGCTGGTGGCCGGTGGCCGTCACCCCGGCCGAGCCCCCCGCCCCGCGCGGCCTGCCCACGCTGGGCGACAGCAGCGACATGACCCTGGGCGAAGAACGCCGCCTGGGCGACCAGATCGCCCGCGCCATGTACCGCGACCCCGACTACCTGGAAGACCCGGTGCTGGACGGCTACCTGCAAGCGCTGTGGCAGCCGCTGGTGGAGGCCGCCCTTCAACGCGGTGACCTCTCGCCCGACCTGGCCGAACGCTTTGCCTGGGCCATCCTGATCGGGCGCGACCGCAGCGTCAACGCCTTCGCATTGCCCGGCGGCTACCTGGGCGTGCACCTGGGCTTGATGGCGGCCGTGACCTCGGCCGACGAACTGGCCTCGGTGCTGGCGCACGAGCTGAGCCACGTCTCCCAGCGCCACATCGCGCGGCTGATCGCCCGCCAAAGCCAGCAAGCCCCGTGGATGATCGCGTCCATGATCCTGGGCGCGCTCGCCGCCAGCGCCGCTAAAAACGTGGACATTGCGAATGCCGCGATTGTGGGCGGGCAGGCGGTGGCGGCGCAGTCGCAACTGAACTTCTCGCGTGACATGGAACGCGAGGCGGACCGGGTGGGCTTCGGCATCATGACCGAGGCCGGGTTTGACGGCCAGGGCTTTGCCACCATGTTCGACAAACTGCAGCAAGCCTCGCGCCTGAACGACGACGGCGCCTTCCCCTACCTGCGCAGCCACCCCTTGACCACCGAACGGATGGCCGACATGCGCGCCCGCGTGCCCCACGCATCTGACCATGCCCACAGCGCCGCACCATCCCGCATTTCGGCCTCCCACCACGCGATGATGGCGGCCCGCGCCCGGGTGCTGGCCGAAACCCAGGTAGACCGGCTGCGCGCGCTGGTGGCGACCGGCGCGACCACGACCACCCCCCAGACCCCGGCCGAACGTGTGGGCCAGCTCTACGCCACCACCCTGGCTGCCGCGCGTCTGCGCGAAACCAGCCGCACGCTGGACGGCCTAGCCCAGTTGCGCCCGTTGGTGGACCACGACGAGCAGGCCCGCCACACGCTGGACGCGCTGCTGCTGGAGGTGCTGCCCGACCTGCCCTTGACCACCGCACAGGCCACCACGCTTGGCCCGCAACTGGAGACGCTGCGCACGACCGCTTTGCGCAGCGAGCGCCGCGATGCCCTGCTGCTGGCCGCGCGCGCCAGCCTGAAAGCGGATGCCCCTGCGCGCCAGCAGGCCTTGCAACGCTTGCAAACCTGGACTGCCTTGCATCCCCGCGACGCTGCCGCCTGGCAAACCTTGAGCGCGCTGCACACCGCCCAACAACAACCGGTGCAGGCCGCCCGTGCCGACGGCGAATCCCGCCTGGCCCACCTGGACACCACTGGCGCGCTGGACCGCTTCAAAGCCGCACAGCAACTGGCGCGCCAGCACCGCACCGATCACATTGAACTCTCCATCCTGGACACGCGGGTGCGCGAGACCGAGCAACGCGTGCGCGATGAATGGCGCGACAACCCCAGGCGCTGAAGGGCGGGCCACTCAGGCTATGATCGCCACCCCCGCACGCAAGAGCCATGGCCGCCATCCACATCACCGACATTGAAGCCGCCATCAATTATTGGCGCGCCCGCAGCCCCTCGCCCGACGGCGTGGTGCTGGCGCCGCCCACGCGCGCGCTGGCCGAGGTGTACGCGCTGATGGTGTTCTACCGGGAAGACCTGGTGGATGCCGACACCATGCCCCGCCCCGCTTACGAAGCGTGGCAAACCTGGTACGACACCACACCAGACACGCCCTGCATCGCCATCTGCTCCACCAGCCAGGGGGACGACGTCTGCAAAGGTTGCGGCCGGACCTTTGACGAAGTGCAGTTGTGGCCCGAAATGAGCCCTGCCGACAAGCGCACCACTTGGCGCCGCATCACGCTGGAGCACACCGCCTGGCGCTTCAACACCTACGCCGAACGGGCGGTGGAAGGCCGCAACGACGAGGAAAACTCAGCCAGTTGAGTGACGCTACCCGGCGAGCGTTCAGGCCGCCAGTGGCACCGGGCCCAGGTAAGCCGACACGTCTACCGCGTCAATCTGCTCGGGTAACATGAAACGCTCCGCGTAAGCGCGGTAAATGCCGGTTTCCAAGAACAGGTCGAACAGCACCGGGTCGATGTGGCGGTCCTTCTTGAAAGTCCACAGGATCTGCACGCATTCCGAGAGCTTCTTGGTTTTTTTGTACGGC
>CAZGDZ010000269.1:0-3665 GCA_964524855.1 uncultured Macromonas sp. | reverse complement strand
GACCTTGTTGATCACCTCGATCAGCCGGTTCGGATCGAACGGCTTGACCAGCCAGCCCGTGGCACCGGCTGCGCGCCCGGCCTGCTTCATCTGATCGCTGGACTCGGTGGTCAGGATCAGGATCGGCGTGGCTTTGAAGTTGGGGTGTTCACGCAACTTGCGCACCAAGCCAATACCGTCCAGGCGGGGCATGTTCTGGTCGGTCAGCACCAGGTCGAACGACTGCTTCTGGGCTTTTTCGAACGCGTCGATACCGTCAACCGCTTCCACCACCTGGAAGCCGGCCCCCACCAGGGTGAATGAGACCATCTTGCGCATGGATGCGGAGTCGTCAACGGCGAGAATCGAATGCATGGGTGTACCTTGTCAGCTGAATCGGTTGATGCTTGTGAGGGGTGTCAGAAGAGTTCGATGGAGCCTGCGTCCATCTCGCTCTGGGTCACTGGGTTCGGATTTTGCGGCAAGAGCGTGACCACCACGCCGACTTCGTCTTCTTCGGGCTCCATGGCCTGCTCGGCCAGGCTGTAGGCACATCCCTTGAGCACCTTGCCCGTGTGCACCAGCAACTGGTTGGCCATGTCGTGGAACTGCAGTTCGGTCACGGCCTGGTTCAGTGCGTGGCGTATGTCCTGGTATTGCTCGGTTCGCGGCAAGGTTTCCAGTGCTTGCATGGCCAGGTTGAACCGGTCCAGCAGGTTGGCGGTGGCATGGTCCAGTAGGCCTTCCAGGCGCTTGAGGTCGTTCATCGCCACCAGCAGCGAGTCCTGCAGGTCGGCCACGACCGTCACGTCCATGGCCACGGCGAAGTCGTCCAATCGCTCGGGCAATGGCGCCACCGTGGTGATTTCTTCGCGGGGCCAGCGGCGCTTCTGATGGGGCTCAGCGGGTTGTTCTTGCATGGTCAATATCTACCGGGACCCTGTTTGTCATTACCTGCAAATATAAGCGCCCGGGACGGTCTAGACTAGGGTGAGAACCTGATATCGCTCAAAATACCGTCAAGTTGTGGTGTCATTTTGGGCCCCAACCTGACCCAAGGGTGAGCTTTTGACCGATTTGCACCTCATTCACCTCGAAGACAACCCGGCCGATCACGACCTGGTGGCGCGCGCCTTGCGCCGCAGCGAACTGCCTTGCCACCTGACCTTGGTGGACACGCTGGACGATTTTGAGGCGGCGCTGCGGGTCGGACCGGTGGACGCGCGGATGGCCGACTACCACCGGGGTGGATTTTGTGGCATGGACGCCTGGGCCTGGTTGCGGGCGCAAGGCATGGAGTTGCCGTTCGTGCTGGTGTCGGGCGCCATTGGCGAGGCCACGGTGGCCGATGCGATGGTTCAGGGCATCAGCGACTATGTGGACAAGCACCACCTGGCACGTTTGCCGCAGGTGCTCCAACGCGCGTTGGAGCTGGCCGACTCGCGGCGTGCCCAGGCCCAGGCTGCAAGGGAGCTGGCCGATTCGCGCCAGCGTCTGGTGGACCTGACCGAGCACCTGCAGGCCAGCATCGACCGGGAGCGGGCCGACATTGCCCGCGAAATCCATGACGACATCGGCGGCGCCTTGGCAGCGGTGAAGCTGGACCTGGCTTGGATGACCCGCCGCGCGCTGGACGACGAAGCGCAACGCCATGTGCAAGCCGCCTTGGCCATGGCAGAACATGCCTTGGGTGCCAGTCAGCGCATCATGCGCAACCTGCGGCCGGCGGTGCTGGACCAGGGCCTGATGCCTGCGTTGCAGTGGTTGACCCGCACCTTTGCCGAGCGCACCGGCTTGACGGTGGCTTTGCAGGGGCGGCTGCGCCAGAACCTGGAGCCGCGCGTGGAAATGGCGGCCTACCGCACGGTGCAGGAAGCCCTGACCAACGTGCTCAAGCACGCCCAGGCCACTGAGGTGCGCATCGAAGTGAGCGATCTGGAGAACTTTTTGACCTTGGAGATCGCGGACAATGGTTGCGGTGCTGGCCCCGAGGCCTTGGCCAAGCTCCAGTCGTTCGGTTTGCTGGGGCTGAAAGAGCGCGCGCAGACGGTGGGCGGCTGGCTGGACGTGGTGACCGCGCCCGGCCAGGGCATGACGCTGATCCTCTCGGTGCCGCTGAACGGCGCCGCAGCCCCCGAAACGGAGAGTATGGAATGATCAAGGTGGTGTTGTGTGACGACCACGCGGTAGTGCGTCGCGGTGTGCGCGATACGCTGATGGAGGCGACCGACATTCAGGTGCTGGGCGAAGCCGATGGCTACGCCAGCCTGCGTGAGGCGTTGCGTCAACACAAACCCGATGTGTTGCTGCTGGACGTGGACCTGCCCGGTCGCAGCGGCTTGGAGATTCTGGCCGTGCTGCAGGAGGAGCAAAACCCGGTGCGCACGGTGATGGTCTCAATGTACCCGGAAGACCAGTATGCCATCCGCTGCCTGAAGGCGGGTGCCATGGGTTACCTGAACAAGGGCGGCGACCCGTCGGCCCTGCTGGCGGCGGTGCGCACGGTGTTCCAGGGGCGCAAGTACATCACGGCTGAGATTGCGGAGTTGCTGGCCAACCACCTCAACGCGCCCGAAGGGGCCGAGCTGCACGACAGCCTGTCGGAGCGCGAGCTGCAGACCTTGAAGAAAATCGCGTCGGGCAAGAAGCTGTCGCAGATTGCCGAGGAACTGATGATCAGCCCCAAGACGGTCAGCGTTTACCGTGCGCGGGTGCTGGAAAAACTGGGCTTGACCAACAACGCCGAGCTGACGGTGTACGCCATCCGCAACCAGTTGGTGTGAGCGGCTGGCGCCAGGTTCAGGTGACGCCGAACAGGTCGGCGATCACCTGCATCAGCTGCATGACCGGGCGGTCCAGCATGGGCAGGGTGAAGGCAATGCCCAGCAGCCCGACCGACAACGTGAGCGGGAAGCCGATGGCGAACACGTTCATTTGCGGAGCAATGCGCGAGATGATGCCCATCACCACGTTGACGAACAGCAGCATGCCGATCATGGGCAGCGCGATCCACAGGCCGTAGTAAAAAATCAGCCCGCCCAGCTCATAGAGCCGCATGCTGCGCACGGCACCGAGTGCGTCCTCTCCCACCGGGAAGGTTTGAAAGCTCATCGCCACCGCCTGGATCAGCAGCAAATGCCCGTTCATCACGATGAACAGCAGCATTGCGCTATTGCCGAAGAAGCGCCCCACCGTGCTGGATTGCGAGTTGGTGCTGGGGTCGAAAAAGCCGGCGAAGTTCAGGCCCATTTGCAGCCCGATGATTTCACCCGCCATCTCGACCGCCGAAAACACGATGCGCACCGCCAGCCCGATGGCCAGGCCGATGGAGAGTTGCTGCACCACCGCCCCAAAGGCGGCGGAGCTGTTGAGCGACAGCATGGGCGGCTCGGGCAGGGCGGGCTGCAAGCAGACCGCGATGACGAAAGCCAGCCCGATTTTGGTGCGCATGGGCACCGACCGCGCCGAGAACACCGGCGCGCTGGCAAACACCGCCAACACCCGCAAAAATGGCCAGAATATGGGCGAGACCCACGCCATCAGTTGGGCCTCGTTGAAGGTGACCATCCGCTGTCAGACCGCGTAGTCGGGAATGGCCATCAACATGCGGCGGATGAAGTCCACCAGCGTGGTCAGCATCCACGGGCCAGCCAGCGCGAACACTGCCACCGCCGCCACCAGTTTGG
>CAZGDZ010000268.1:0-3682 GCA_964524855.1 uncultured Macromonas sp. | reverse complement strand
TGTCGTAGTCGTCGCTGTTGACCGGGATGTTGGTGTGCACGTTGCCGTCGCCGGCGTGCATGTGCAGCGCCACCCAGACGCGGCCCTTGAGCACCCGCTTGTGGATGGTCTTGCATTCGTCCAGCACCGGGGCGAACACGCTGCCGGTGAAGATACCGCGCAGCGCTTCGCGGATCTGCGTTTTCCAGCTCGCGCGCAGGCTGTAATCCTGCAACTGCTCGAAGAAAGTGCGGCCGGTGTCGGGCTGGGTGACGTCCAGGCCGTCCAGCCAGCACTGCCACAGGTCGCGCGTTTCGCGCACCACAGCCAGAGCGCGCTCAGCGTGTTCCTGCACCGTCTCGGGGCTGGGCATGTCGGCGGCTTCTTCCACCTTGCCCAGGGGCAGGTTGCCACGTTGGAAGAAAGCTTCCAGCTCCTGTGCCAGCTTGACCTTGTTGCGCAGGCTGAGTTCGATGTTGATGCGCTCGATACCCAGGGTGTACTCGCCCATGCGCGGCAGCGGGATCACCACGTCTTCGTTGACTTTGAAGGCGTTGGTGTGTTTGCTGATCGCGGCTGTCTTTTTACGGTCGGCCCAGAATTTCTTGCGCGCATCGGCGCTGATGGCCACAAAGCCTTCACCGGCGCGGCCGTTGGCCAGGCGCACCACCTCGCTGGTGGCGCGGGCCACGGCATCCGGGTCGTCGCCCACGATGTCGCCAATGAGCACCATCTTGGGGAAGCCGCCGCGCTTGCTCTTGGTGGTGTAGCCCACGGCGCGCAGGTAGCGGTCGTCCAGGTGTTCCAGGCCGGCCAGCAGCACGCCGCTGCGCTTTTGCTCGGCGAACATGTAGTCCTTGATCTCGACGATCGAGGGCACGCCGTCTTTCGGGTTGCCAAAAAACTCCAGGCACACGGTGCGGGTGTGCTCGGGCATGCGGTGCACCACCCAGCGCGCGCTGGTGATGAGGCCGTCGCAGCCTTCCTTCTGTACACCAGGCAGGCCGGCCAGGAATTTGTCGGTCACGTCCTTGCCCAGGCCTTCCTTGCGGAAGGTTTTGCCCGGGATGTCCAGCCGCTCGGTGCGGATCAGCGTCTTGCCGTCGGCCTGGAAGTACTGCAGCTCAAAGCTGGCCACGTCCACGTCGTGGATCTTGCCCAGGTTGTGGCCCACGCGGGTCACTTCCAGCCACTCGGCGTCGGGCGTGACCATGCGCCAACTGGCCAGGTTGTCCAATGCGGTGCCCCACAGCACGGCTTTCTTGCCGCCCGCGTTCATGGCGATGTTGCCGCCCACACACGACGCTTCGGCACTGGTCGGGTCCACCGCGAACACATAGCCGGCACGCTCGGCCGCATCGGCCACACGCTGGGTCACAACCCCGGCTTCGGTGTAAATGGTGGGCACTTTGTGGTCCACGCCCGGCAGGTCGATCAACTCGACTTCGGTCATGGTTTCGAGCTTTTCGGTGTTGATGACCGCGCTTTTCCACGTGAGCGGGATGGCGCCACCGGTGTAGCCGGTGCCGCCGCCACGCGGCACGATGGTCAGCCCCAGCTCAATGCAGGCCTTGACCAAGCCGGCCATCTCGGCCTCAGTGTCGGGGCACAGCACAACGAACGGGTACTCGACCCGCCAGTCGGTGGCGTCGGTCACGTGGCTGACGCGGCTCAGGCCATCGAACTTGACGTTGTCCTTGGCGGTGTGCCGGCGAAGTTGCTTGGCCACGCGTTGGCGCAGCGCGGCCATGTCTTCAAACAGGCTGGCAAACGCGCGCACCGCCTGTTCGGCAGCGGCCAACAGCTCGCCCACCAGGGCGTCGCGCTCGCCGTCTTCCTGCGGCCGGCGGCGCTTGCCGATCTCGGTCAGGCGGTGGCGCAGCGCGTCCACCAGCGCCGAGCGGCGTTTGGGGTTGTCCAACAGGTCGTCGTGCAGGTAAGGGTTGCGCTGGACCACCCAGATGTCGCCCAGCACTTCGTACAGCATGCGCGCCGAGCGGCCGGTGTGGCGCTCCTGGCGCAATTGGTTCAGCACGTCCCAGGCGCGGGAACCCAGCAGGCGAATGACGATTTCCCGGTCGGAAAACGAGGTGTAGTTGTACGGAATTTCGCGCAGGCGCGGCGCTTCATCAGCGGCGGCGAGCAGGTGCTGGATCGGGGTGGGCGCGTTCATTTTCAGGGGGGACAACAGCCGGAATGCCGGGTCGCCGATGTTACCGCAGCGCCACCGCCCAGCGGGCGGGCGCGGGCATGGCAACACTGTTGTCAGGGCTACGGGCACAATCCAGGGCATGCCGACGCGCGCTGCACACTGGCCCTACCCCGACTGGATTGCCCACCGGGGCGCCGGTCGGCTGGCACCCGAAAACACCCTGGCCGCGTTCGAGCTGGGCTGGCAACACGGCTGGCGCATGTTTGAATGCGACGTCCAACTCAGCGCCGACGGGGTGCCATTTTTGTTGCACGACGCCACGCTGGACCGTACCACCAGCGGCATTGGGCCGGCCAACGCCCTGCCCTGGGCCGCGCTGGCCACACTGGATGCCGGCGGCTGGCACGGCCCGGCCCACACGGGCGAGCCACTGCCCACACTGGCGGCCTTGGCCCAGTGGTGTCTGGCGCGCGGCGCGCTGCTGAACCTCGAAATCAAACCCAGCCCAGGCACCGCGCAGGCGACGGGCCAAACGGTGGCGCAAGCGGTGCAGCGGCTGTGGGGAGCAAAGAGGGCGGGCCAACCTGGCGGCCCAGCCTGGCCCTTGTTAACCTCGTTCGACCCCAGCGCACTGGAGGCCGCGCGGCTGGCCGCGCCCGAGCTGCCGCGCGGGCTGCTGCTGAGCCAGCTCTGGCCCGGCGCCTGGGACGCCGCGTCGGCCTTGGGTGTGGTGGCGGTGGTGGCCCACCACCCGCTGTGGACAGCCGAACGGCTGACCTGGGCCCGCCAACTGGGCTGGCGCACCCTGGCCTATACCGTGAACGACGCCACCGATGCGGAACGCCTGAGAACCTGGGGGATTGACGGACTGATCAGCGACCGCGTGGATCTGCTCGGCCCCGGCGCGCTCAACGACGCGCCCGGCACAGCGCCGCCACCGTGCCCATGACCAGCACCAGCGCGGCGTAGGTGCTCATGCGGCCATCGCGGCCGTGCACCAGCAAACCCGCCACCAGCACCGCCGAGCCTGAGCTGCCCAGCCACAACACCACCCGGCCCCAGCGGCGCGCGCGCGCACCCGACCACGCCATGCCGCGCCAACCCACCACCGCGAGCGACAGCACCACCGCCATGAACCACGCGGGCAGGACGAGGTGAACCAGGTGCAGAATGAATTGAATGACGCCCATCGGGCAGGGATTTTATAATCGGCGGTTATGGCAGTCTGGGCGCTCGGCAACAAGCACCAAACCGCGCCGCTCGATTTGCGCGGACGGTTCGCGTTCGCGCTCGACCAGCTCCCGCCGACGCTGCAGCGTTTTCGCACCACGCAGGCGCGCGAACCCGAGGCCACGCTGCTGTCCACCTGCAACCGCACCGAAATTTACTGCGCCGCTGAAGAGCCTGCCCTGGAATCGACCCTGAACTGGCTGGCCGAGACCGGCGGCGTGTCGCCGCACGTGCTGCGCGAACACGCCTACCTGCTGCGCGACGACGAAGCCGCGCGCCACGCCTTCCGCGTCGCCAGCGGGCTGGACAGCATGGTGCTGG
>CAZGDZ010000267.1:0-3683 GCA_964524855.1 uncultured Macromonas sp. | reverse complement strand
AAAAAGTCCGGGTGTTCGTCGGCGAACACGCGGCCGGCGGCCATCACCTCCATCAGCCCGGCCAAGCCGGGTTCGTCGTAGTTGCGCAGGCCGCGCGGGTCGTCGTACACGATGTGCTGCAGTTGCGGGCACTGCTCGCGGATTTCGAGCATCTTGTCCACCTGCTCCTGGTCTTCCACCACCGCAAAGCGCACCTCGGCGTTGTTGATGGGAAAGACGCATTCGGTGGCCACCGCGTCCTGGTACAGCGGCACCGGAATGGCGCCCAGCGACTGCGCGGCCAGCATGGTGGCGTACAGGTGCGGCCGGTTGGCGCCGATGACGACCATGTGTTCGCCGCGCTGCAGGCCCAGCTGGTGCAGGCCGCCCGCGATGTACCGCACCAGATCGGCCATTACCTGCCAGCTGGTGGTTTGCCAAATCCCGTATTCCTTTTCCCGCATCGCGGGGGCCTGGGGCCGCTGGGCCGCGTGTTGCAGCAGCAGCCTCGGAAAGGTGGTCCGCATGGTGTCTCCTGTGTCTTTGAGCGCAATGTACGCTTGGGCTTTGACGCCATGTTGTCGCTTCGACGACAATCTGGGGATGACCCTGCCTGGGACTTTCCCTAGGTCGGTGTGGGCGCTGCGGGTTTGCGCGCACCATCGCGGCATGGCTACGACACAAGGTTTGCGTCAACGCGCCAGGCCGCTGACGCCAGAAGAAATCGCGGGCATACCGTGGATGGGGCGCTTGTCCGAGGCCGAGCAGGCGCGCGCTTGCGAGGCGCTGGTGGTCTCGGAGGCCGCGCCGGGCGACCCGATTTGCCGGCTCGGGCGGCAGGCCACCTATTGGTTCGGTTTGATCGAGGGCCTGCTCAAAATCAGCAACGACGACCGGTACGGCCCGGTCATCACCTTCACCGGTGTGGCGCCGGGCGGCTGGTTTGGCGAGGGCACGGTGCTCAAGCGCGAAACCTACCGCTACAACGTGCTGGCGCTGCGCAAAAGCTTGGTGGCCGGCCTGCCCGCCGACACCTTCCATTGGTTGCTGGACAACTCGATCGGCTTCAACCGCTACGTCATGTGGCAGCTCAACGAGCGCTTGGGCCAGTTCATCGCGGCGCGGGAAATCGACCGCACCAACGACCCGGACGTGCGGGTGGCCCGCAGCGTGGCCAGCTTGTTTCATCCTGGGCTGTTCCCGGGGGTCGGTCAAATGTTGCGCATCACCCAGCAGGAGCTGGCTTACCTGGTGGGCTTGTCGCGCCAGCGGGTGAACGAGGCGCTGGCCACGCTGGAGGTGCAAGGCCTGATCGCGGTGGAGTACGGCGGGTTGCGGGTGCTGGACCTGGAGGCTTTGCGGCGCACCGTGCCCAGCGCGGACCGGTGAGACAATCGGGGCTTGCTGTCTGCCCCATCGCCATGTCCAAAACCCTGACCCTGCGCAAGCCCGCGACCCCGCCGCCGCCTGCGCGCAAAACCAGCCCCAGGCCAGCACCCGCGCCGGCCGCTGGCGACGCCATCCGCCTGAACAAGCGCCTGGCCGATCTGGGGCATTGCTCCCGCCGCGAAGCCGACGAATGGATTGCCCAAGGCTGGGTCAAGGTCAATGGCGTGGTGGCGCAAATGGGCCAGCCGGTGCGGCTGACCGACCGCATCGAGGTCGCGCCCCAGGCGCAGCAACAGCAGCAGGACCGCGTCACCATCCTGCTGCACAAGCCCGTTGGGTACGTGAGTGGCTTGCCGGAAGACGGCCACCAAAGCGCGGCGGTGTTGGTGCAGCCCCGCACCCGCTGGAGGGAAGACCGTTCCCCGCGCCGCTTTGCCGGCGCTCAGGTGCGCGGCCTGGCGCCTGCCGGACGGCTGGACATCGACTCTACCGGCCTGCTGGTGCTGACCCAGGACGGGCGCGTGGCCAAAACCTTGATTGGCGAAGATTCCGAGGTGGAAAAAGAGTACCTGGTGCGGGTGCACTTTGCGCCTCAGGGGCCCAAGGGCCCTGGCTTGGTGACCGAGAACGTGCAGGCGGTGTTGCCGCCCGAGGCCTTGCAGCGCCTGCGCCATGGCCTCAGCCTCGACGGCCAGGCCTTGAAGCCCGCACGGGTGGACTGGCAGAATCCCGAGCAGTTGCGCTTTGTGCTGCAAGAAGGCAAAAAGCGCCAGATTCGACGCATGTGCGAGCAGGTCGGCCTGCACGTGGTGGGGCTCAAGCGCATACGGATTGGGCGGGTGGTGCTGGGGGCGCTGCCGGTGGGGCAATGGCGCTACCTGAGCGAGCACGAACGGTTCTGATGACAGGAGTTGGACCCATGGATGCGGTGTTTGAACCGGTCGCCACGACCGGCAATGGCGAAGCCGGCCGTCTGTCGGCGCTGTGGCGTTCGGGCTGGACCGAGTTGCCGCGCGGTGTGGCCGACGATGCGGCTCGGTTGGCGGCCGCCTTGTGCGAAGCCCCGGCTGCAGCCGTGGTGGTGGTCGATGACGAGCGCCAACTCGCGCTGGCCCAGTGCGGCAACGTGCCGCGCAGCCTGCCACGGTCCTGGTCGCCGGCCTTGCCCTTGCTGGACTTGCTGGGAGCGCCCGGTGTGTTTGAGGTGACCGATGCCCGGCAGGACGGCCAGTGGAGCCGTCACCCGCTGCTGGGCGATACCGCCGATTTCCGGGCCTGCCTGGCCGTGCCCTTGTACGCCCCCGAAGGTTGGGTGTTGGGCGCGGTGATGGTGCTCGACACGCGGGCGCGCAGCTTCACCCCCGCCCAGCGCGACGGTCTGGCCATGCTGGCGCGGCTGACCGCCGGGGGCCTGGAAGCCCTGCGCATGGCCCGCCTGGTGGAGCGTTTTGGTGCGGCCGACTCCAGTGAACAGCCCGCCGATGCGCTGCCTTCCGAGGTGGCCTTGGTTCAGCGCCTGAACCAAGAGTGGCAGCGCCATGCCCGCCGGGCGGAGAGCTTGGGGCTGATTTGCCTGGTGCCGCCTGCAGGGGTGGACCGGCTGGTGGTGACGGAAGCGGTGATCGGTTCCTTGCGCAGCAGCGATTTCCTGGCCACCCTGGACGACGGACGCTTGGCCGCCCTGCTGCCCTCCACCGGGGTGAACGCGGCCATGCACGTGGCGCAGCGCATCCGCCAGGCGCTGGACCGCGACCGTTCCAGCGACGAACTGCGGCCGTTGCACATGGGCCTGACGGCGCTGATTCCCAACCGCACCGGCCAGCCGGTGCAATTGCTGCAGCGAGCCCGCCACGCCCTGCAGCGGGCCGAGCAATCCGCGCTGGGGCGGATTGAAACCTTTAGCGGCTGGTGAGCAGCGGCCTTTGCGCGGGCTGACGCGCAGGCCTTGAAACGCCGACGCGCGCCCCCATGTCCTGCGGTTGTGTCCCGCCCGTGGCCTGGCGCTGACCGGCCCGGCGGATTGTTGTGGTTTCTGAACCTTTGTTGTCCATGAGCAAAAACACCCATACCTTCCAGGCCGAAGTGGCCCAGTTGCTGCACCTCGTCACCCATTCGCTGTACTCCAACAAAGACATCTTCCTGCGCGAGCTGGTCTCCAACGCGTCCGACGCCTGCGACAAGCTGCGCTTCGAGGCGCTCAACGATGGCGGGTTGTACGAGGACGCGCCCAACCTGGAGGTGCGCGTCAGCTTCGACAAGGACGCCAAGACCCTCACCATCACCGACAACGGCATCGGCATGAGCCAGCAGGAGGC
>CAZGDZ010000266.1:3248-3694 GCA_964524855.1 uncultured Macromonas sp. | reverse complement strand
CCTCCAGCCACGAAGAAGGCTGTACCCGCGAGTTCGCGATCTCCACCAAGTCGTTCAACGGCGCCAAGGGCAAGGTCACCAGCCTGACCACGGTGAACGTGGAGTTCAAGGACGGCAAGCTGGTCGAGATTCCGGGCAGCGAGAAAGAATACAAGGCCGACCTGGTGCTGCTGGCCATGGGCTTCACCAACCCGGTGGGGACCGTGCTGGACGCCTTCGGCGTGGACAAGGACGCCCGTGGCAACGCCAAGGCCACGACCGACTTCACCGGCGGTTACGCCACCAACGTGGCCAAGGTGTTCGCCGCCGGCGACATGCGCCGCGGCCAGTCGCTGGTGGTCTGGGCGATCCGCGAGGGCCGGCAATGCGCGCGCGCCATCGACGAATATCTGATGGGCGCGTCGGACCTGCCGCGGTGATCCGTCGGCTCCTGGCCGCCACCGCCA
>CAZGDZ010000266.1:0-3238 GCA_964524855.1 uncultured Macromonas sp. | reverse complement strand
ATCCGCGAAGGCCGCCAGGCCGCGCGCTCGGTGGACGAATTCCTGATGGGCTTCTCCGACCTGCCGCGCTGATTCCGGGTTATCCCGTATGATTCAAGGGCCGGCTCGCCGGCCTTTGTCATTTCTAGCGTTCATGAACAGCCCCAACCTTGTCGAACTGCGTGACCTGACCTTCGGGTACGGGGAGCGGACCGTGCTCGACCGCCTGACGCTCGATGTGCCCCAGGGCAAGGTGACCGCGTTGATGGGCGCTTCGGGGGGCGGCAAGACCACCGTGTTGCGCCTGATCGGCGGTCAGGTGCGCGGCCAAGCCGGGCAAGTGCTGTTCGACGGCCAGGATGTGGGCCGCACGGACGCGCGCGGCTTGTACGCCATGCGACGCCGCATGGGTATGCTGTTCCAGTTCGGCGCCCTGTTCACCGACCTGAGCGTGTTTGACAACGTGGCCTTTCCGCTGCGCGAACACACCCGCCTGCCCGAAGCGTTGATCCGCGACATCGTGCTGATGAAGCTGGACGCGGTGGGTTTGCGCGGTGCGCGGGATTTGCTGCCTTCCGAAATTTCCGGGGGCATGAGCCGGCGCGTCGCCTTGGCCCGCGCCATCGCACTGGACCCCGAATTGGTGATGTACGACGAGCCTTTCGCCGGTCTGGACCCGATTTCGCTCGGGACGGCGGCCCGGCTGATCCGCCAACTGAACGATGCCATGGGCCTCACCAGCATCATCGTGTCGCACGATCTGGACGAAACCTTTGCCATCGCCGACCATGTGGTGGTGCTGGCCAACGGGCGCATCGCCGCCCAGGGCACGCCCGACGAGGTGCGCCACAGCACCGACCCGCTGGTGCACCAGTTCGTGAACGCCGAACCCGAAGGGCCGGTGCATTTCCACTACCCGGCCCCAACGGCGGTGCAGGATTACGGCCCGGAGGTGGCTCGATGAGCGGCTCCGCGCTGTCGTCGCTGGGTTATGCCGTGCGATCCAAACTCGCCAACATCGGCTATGCGACCCGCTTGTTCATGCGCTTGTGGGTGTTCTTGCCCACGGTGTTGCGCCGGTTTGGCTTGGTGCGCGACCAGATTCATTTCCTCGGCAACTACTCGCTGGCCATCATCGGTGTGTCGGGTCGGTTTGTTGGCTTTGTGCTGGGCTTGCAGGGGTACTACACCTTGCAGCGTTTCGGTTCCACCGAGGCGTTGGGCTTGCTGGTGGCGCTGAGCCTGGTCCGAGAGCTGGGGCCGGTCATCGCCGCCTTGTTGTTTGCCGGGCGGGCGGGTACCTCGCTCACGGCCGAAATTGGCCTGATGAAGTCGGGCGAGCAGATCAGTGCGATGGAGATGATGGCGGTCGATCCGGTGGCCCGCATTTTGGCGCCGCGTTTTTGGGCCGGCGTGCTGGTGCTTCCGGTGTTGACCGCTGTGTTCAGTGCGGTAGGCATTGTCGGGGGCTGGATGGTCAGCGTGCCCATGCTGGGCGTGGACAGCGGCGCCTTCTGGAGCCAGATGCAGGCCGGCGTGGATGTTTGGAGCGACGTGGGCAACAGCGTGGTGAAAAGCGTGGTGTTTGGCTTGGCTGTCACTTTCATCGCTTTGCTGCAAGGCTACGTGGCGCAACCCACGCCCGAAGGCGTGTCGCGCGCCACCACCCGGACCGTGGTGATGGCGTCGCTCACGGTGCTGGGCCTCGATTTTGTGCTGACCGCACTGATGTTTGGAATTTGAATGAAAGAGGGTGTGCATGCAACGCTCTGCTAAAGACCTGTGGGTGGGCTTGTTCGTGCTGTTGGGCGCGCTGGCCCTGCTGTTCCTGTCCCTGCAGGCGGCCAATTTGCTCAATTTGAGCTTTCAGCCGCACTACCAGGTGACGGCCCGGTTTGACAACATCGGCGGGCTCAAACCCCGTTCGGCCATCCGCAGCGCGGGTGTGGTGGTGGGACGTGTCGAGTCAATCCGCTTCAACGACCAGACCTTCCAGGCCGATGTGGTCATGGCCCTGGATTCGCGCTATGCTTTTCCGAAGGACAGTTCCCTGAAGATTTTGACCAGCGGGTTGTTGGGCGAGCAGTACATTGGGGTGGAGCCGGGCGGCGCCGATGACAACTTGGCCGCAGGTGACGTGGTCACCTTGACGCAGTCGGCGATCGTGCTGGAAAACCTGATCGGCCAATTTTTGTTCAACAAGGCGGCCGAGGCCGGTGACGCGTCGCCTTGAGTGCTCGCTGCTCACAGAACGACAGAGGGAGTGTTTGTATGAAATGGTCTATTTTGAAGCGTTGGTGGCTGATGACAGTCGCCGTGACCGTGTTGCTGGGTGGCTGTGCCACAGGACCCAATGCGAACCCGCAAGACCCGCTGGAGCCTTTCAACCGCGGGGTGTACCAGTTCAACGAGGGGTTGGACCGCGCGGTGCTCAAGCCGGTGGCCACGGCTTACCAAGACGTCACGCCCAGCCCGGTGCGCACAGGGGTAAGCAATTTCTTCAACAACTTGCGCGATCTGTGGTCGTCGGTCAACGCCCTGTTGCAGGCCCGCCCGCGCGAGGCGGCCGAAAACTTCATGCGTTTCAACGTCAACACCTTCTTCGGTTTGGGTGGCGTGCTGGACATCGCGACCGAAATGGGCATTGAGCGGACCACGCTGGACGTGGGCCACACCCTGGGCCGCTGGGGCGTGCCTGCGGGTCCTTATCTGGTGCTGCCTCTGTTTGGTCCGTCCTCGGTGCGCGACACGGTGGGGATGGTGGCAGCCGACAGCCTGGCTGCCTTTTTCGGCGAGGCGCACAACACCGGTGTTGTCGATGCCCTGGCCGGGGTTCTGACCATTACCGATGTGGCGGCGCCGGCGTCGACCGGCTCGCCCGTCGCAGGCAAGACCGTGGTCTTCACCGGCACGCTGACACGCGTGACGCGGGCCGAAGCCAAGGCGCGCGCCGAATCGCTGGGGGCGAAGGTGGCGGGCTCGGTGTCGGCCAAGACGGATTATGTTGTGGTCGGCGCCGACGCGGGCTCCAAGGCCAAGAAGGCGGCCGAGCTTGGCGTCACGATGCTGAGCGAGGATGATTGGCTGGCGCTGATCGGCGGCTGATACCAGAAGGCGATGAGCGTGGCTCATCGTCCTCTGGTCAAGCCCGCGCGGCGCATGAGCGAACCCTGTGCGGGATCGGTCGAAGACCGCAAGCGCTGGTATAAGCCACCGCCCCAGCCTGATCGGAAACCGCGATCAGCGTGCGTCGAAAATC
>CAZGDZ010000265.1:0-3695 GCA_964524855.1 uncultured Macromonas sp. | reverse complement strand
AGCCGCAGACCTCGGCCTCGTCGGGCATGCTGGCGGCCTTGTTGTGGCCTTCGTGGCCGGTGTCGCCAATGTTGGATTCACCAAACATCAGCTTGTCGCGAATGTCGGAGACTTTGCGGCCTTCGCGCAGCAGCTTGAAGTACCAGGAGCCGTCCACGGTGTCGCCGTACAGGCAGGCGCCCACGAGCTGGTCGTTCTTGATGACGAGCTTCTTGTACACGCCACCCACCGGGTCGCTCAGTAGGATTTCCTCGCAGCCTTCGCCACCCATGAAGTCGCCCGCGCTGAACAGGTCGATGCCGGTGACCTTGAGCTTGGTGGAGGTGAGCGAGCCGGTGTAGCGGCCGATGCCGAATTCGGCCAGGTGGTTGGCCAGCACCTTGCCCTGCTCGAACAGCGGGGCCACCAGACCGTAGGCAATGCCACGGTGGCTGGCGCACTCGCCCACGGCGTAGACGCGCGGGTCGGTCACGGTCTGCATGGTGTCGCTCACCACGATGCCGCGGTTCACGTGCAGGCGCATGCTTTCGGCCAGCGCGGTGTTGGGGCGGATGCCCACGGCCATGACCACCAGATCGGCGGGCACCTCGGTGCCGTCCTTGAACTGAACTTTGCTGACGCGGCCGCCGTTTTCACCGTTCTCGCCGGCCACTAGTGCGGCGGTCTGCGCGCCCAACAGGAAATTCATGCCGCGTTCCTGCAGCGATTGTTGCAGCAGCTTGCCGGCCACGTCGTCGAGCTGGCGCTCCATCAGCCAGGGGGCCACATGCACCACCGTCACGCTCATGCCGCGCTTCATCAGGCCGTTGGCGGCTTCCAGGCCCAGCAGGCCGCCGCCAATCACCACCGCATGTTTGTATTGCGCGGCGGCGTCAATCATGGCCTGGGTGTCGGCGATGTCGCGGTAGGCCAGCACGCCCGGCAAGTCCTTGCCGGGGATGGGCAGGATGAAGGGGTTGGAGCCAGTCGCCAGGATGAGCCGGTCGTAAGCCACGCTCATGGTCTGGCCCTGGGCGTTGCGGGCGTGGACCATGCGGCGGGTGCGGTCCACCTCGGTCACGGTCCAGCCAGCGTGCAGGGTGATGCCGTTGTCCTGGTACCAGGCCCAGTCGTTGAGGACGATCTCTTCCAGCGTCTGCTCGCCCGCCAGCACGGGCGACAGCAGGATGCGGTTGTAGTTCGGGTGCGGTTCGGCACCGAAGACGGTGATGTCGTAGAGGTCCGGGGTGAGCTTGAGCAGCTCTTCCAGGGAGCGGACGCCGGCCATGCCGTTGCCGATCATCACCAGTTTTGCTTTCTTCATTGCGACGACTCCAGTCTGATTGAGGTTGGAAAACGGCCTGTGGCAGCGCAGTGCGTGCAGGCAACCGCGCCAGGGGCAGGCGAAACAAGGGGGTGGACTTGGGGCCGGCCGTGCGGGCCGGGTCGGGCAAGCGCCAAGGCTTCCCGAGAGGGGGTCATGCTGCGCACACCGTTGTGCGCAGATTTCCTGACGCTGCTGGTCAAGACTGGACGCGTCGTCACGCCCTAGCCCATTCAAGCAAAAGACGTGCCAGTACTGGTTTCCATGGTGGATACTTCGGGTCATGGTGATGCGGCGTGCCGATGGGGTGCGCCGCAGACGAACTGGCGCGGCCAGGTGTTTTCTCTCTGTGATGCAGGCCTATGACCTCGGTGTTGGTGTTTTTGAGCGACGCTTCCGCGTCGCAGGTGCAGACTTCTGATTGGGTGGGTGCAGGGTTCGAGGTGCTGGGGCCGGTGAGCGACCGCAGCAAACTGGTGCAGGCCGTGGTGCGTCATGCACCAGATGTGGTAGTGGCTGATGTGGCGGCACCCGACGAGGGGTTCTTTAAAGCCATGGCCCTGCTGGCCGAGGTGGCGCCGTTGCCGGTGCTGGTATTCACGCCCGATGCGCGCAGCGAAAACATCGAGCGCGCGGTGGGCGGTGGCATTCACGCCTATGTGGTGGGGGGCTACGCGCCGCAGCGCCTGCGCGCGCTGGTGCAGTTGGCGCAAGCGCGATTTCGGCACGAGACCGCCTTGCACGAACAGTTGCGCGAGGTGTCCACCCGGTTCGAGGAACGCAAGGTGGTGGACCGCGCCAAAGGCATCCTCATGCGCGCACGCCAGTTGTCGGACGACGAAGCATACGAGCTGCTGCGCACCGCTTCCATGCACACCAACCGCCGGTTGGGGCAGGTGTCGCAGCAGATCATCCAGTCGGCGCGCGACGCGGAATGTCTGAACCGCGCGGGCCAGTTGCGCATGTTGTCGCAGCGCCTGGTCAAGCACCGCCTGTTGCAACTGGCGGCGGCGCAGCCCAAGCGCCAACAGCCTTTGCTGGAGGCGTCGGTGCAGCGGGTGGCCGACAACCTGGAGTTCTTGACCAAGCACCTGTCGCAACCCGATTCCGGGGGTTTGCTGACCGCAGTGCGCCAGACCTGGGCGGCCCTGGCCCCCTTGCTGCGGGGTGCGCCTCAGAGCGAACGGGTGGTGGAGCTCGACGCGTTGGCCGAGCAACTGCTGCGCGACGCCGAGCGTTTGGTCATCAGCTTGGAGCAGACGGGCGCGGTGGCCACGCTCCATGTGCTGAACATGGCCGGCCGCCAGCGCATGCTGTCGCAGCGCTTTGCCAAGCACGCCTTGTTCGAGGTGCTGGGCGCCCAGCCACCCGTGCCCGAGCAGCTGCAGGCCATGCTGGAAGTGCGTGCCGAATTTGAAGCAGGCCTGCGCTACCTGGCCGGTTTGCCGCTGTCCAGCGGGCCCATCCGCGACGGCCTGGCGGCCGCCGGGCAGGCCTGGGAACAGATGCTGGCGGCGGTGAGCGGGGCTGCACGCGTGGCCGGGCGCGACCGCCTGGCCCGGCTGGAGTTGCTGGCCAGCGCCAGCGAAAGCCTGCTGGAGGAGTTCGAACAACTCTCGGCCCAGTACGAACGCAGCATGCAGATGCTGATGGGGTGATCGGCTCGCCGTAGCCCACTGGCGCACCAAGGTTGGGCGCATTTCTTGCTAGGTTTGGTGCATGGCATTCGACATCGACATTGGATTCGTCTCGTTGGCGGGGCGCAAGCCCATCAACGAAGACTTTTGCGCGGCCATGCTGCCGTCTCCAGATCAGGCTGGCTGGGGCTCTATCGTGGCGGTTGCCGATGGCGTGAGCACCGGCGGCATGGGCAAGGAGGCAGCCCAGACCACCGTCACCAGTTTGGTGCGCGATTACTACGGAACGCCCGAAACTTGGGACACCACCGTCGCGCTCGACCGCGTCATTGGTGCGCAGAACGCCTGGCTGGCCGGGGTGAACCGGCGGCGGCAACCGGCCGTCGGCCTGACCACACTGACGGCGCTGGTGTTGCGTGGCCAGTCGTACGCGTTGGCGCACGTGGGCGACACCCGCTGCTACCTGCTGCGTGAAGGTGAACTGCGTTGCCTGACCCACGACCACGCGGTGCAGCACCCCGACTTTCGGCACCAGTTGCTGCGCGCCGTCGGGGCTGAAGACCGGCTGGTGGTGGACTACTTGCAGGGCGACCTGCACGTGGGCGATGTGTTTGTGCTGCTGTCCGATGGCGTGCATGGGCGCCTGCCACAGCGCGCCGTGCGCCAGCTTGGCGCCGAAATGGGCCGGGTAGTCGGCCGTGGTGCCCACCATGCGAAAGCCCGCCAGGTTGTCGCCCAGGCTCAGCGGAATGAGC
>CAZGDZ010000264.1:0-3695 GCA_964524855.1 uncultured Macromonas sp. | reverse complement strand
ATCCACGAACCCAAAATGCTGCTGCTCGACGAGCCTTTTGGTGCGCTGGACGCCTTCACCCGCGAAGAACTGTGGTGCACCTTGCGCGACCTGTGGGAGGCGCAGCAATTCAACGTGATTCTGGTGACGCACGACCTGCGCGAAAGCGTGTTCCTGGCCGACACGGTGTATTGCATGAGCCGCAGCCCTGGCCGCTTCGTGGTGCGGCGCGAAATCCCGATTCCGCGCACCCGCGACCTGGAAGTGACCTACTCTCCCGAATTCACCGACATCGTGCACGAATTGCGCGGCCACATCGGGGCCATGCGCAAAGCAGGCGCCGTCATCAACCAGTAACCGGGCCCCGCCATGAAAAACAAACAACTGGAACGCTGGTCCCCCCTGCTGCTGTTGTTCGCCATCGTCGTCATCTGGGAAGTGATTTGCAGCGGCTTCGGAGTGTCGGAGTTCATTTTTCCAAGCCCGTCGCGCATTTGGGAACAGACGCTGGAGCACAAAACCACCATCCTGGGCCACGCCTGGCGCACCTTTTGGGTGACGATGGCAGGCTTTGGTCTGGCCATTGTGGTGGGCGTGTTGCTGGGTTTCCTGATCGGTTCCTCGCGCTTGGCCTACGCCGCCGTTTACCCGTTGATGACCGCCTTCAACGCCCTGCCCAAAGCGGCCTTCGTGCCGATTCTGGTGGTGTGGTTCGGCATCGGCATCGGCCCGGCCATCCTCACCGCCTTCCTCATCAGCTTCTTTCCCATCATGGTGAACATCGCCACCGGGCTGGCCACGCTGGAGCCAGAACTGGAGGATGTGTTGCGGGTGCTGGGCGCCAAGCGCTGGGACGTGCTGGTGAAAGTGGGCCTGCCGCGCTCGCTGCCCTACTTCTACGGCTCGCTGAAAGTGGCGATCACACTGGCGTTCGTGGGCACCACGGTGTCGGAGATGACTGCCTCCAACGAAGGCATCGGCTATTTGCTGATCGCCGCTGGCTCGTCGATGCAGATGGGCCTGGCCTTCAGCGGCCTGCTGGTGGTGGGCGTGATGGCGATGGTGATGTACGAACTGTTCAGCCTGCTGGAAAAGCACACCACCGGCTGGGCGCACCGGGGCAGCCAAGGGCATTGAGAGAGCCAAACGGGCTGGTTGTGGCGAACGCAAGCCTGCGCTTATAGTGCAGTCATGACCACCCCACTCCCCGCTTGGCTGGATCGACGTCGTCTGCTGCAAGCCAGCGTTGGGTGGCTGGTTTTGGGTGGATTGGTGGGTTGCAGCAACGACACACCCCCGCTGCGCCTGGGCAGCATTGCATTTGCTGGCTACGAGCCGATTTTTCTGGCCCGGGAACAAGGTTGGCTGGACGAACGGCGGGTGCGATTGGTGGAGCTGCACTCCAACACCGACACCTTGCGTGCCCTGGCTGCTGGCCGACTGGAAGCGGCCCAAACGACGCTGGACGAATTTCTCACCGCCCGCGCTGGCGGTATCGACTTGCGGGTGATTGCGGTGCTGGACATTTCGGTGGGCGCCGACATGGTGATCGCCCGCCCGGGCTTGCGGCAGCCGGACCGGGTGGCGGGGCGCAGGGTGGCGGTAGAGGAAAGTGCGGCGGGCGCGGTGATGCTGGCAGCCTTCTTGCGCGCCCACGGGCTGACGCCAGCGGACATTGTGAAAGTGACCGTTCCCCTGGCCGATGGGCCCAACGCCATGCGGGACGCAGAGGCGGACTACATCGTCTCGGCCGAGCCCTGGGCCAGCCAAATGTTGAGCGCTGGTGGCACCAACGTGTTTGACAGCCGCGCCATCCCCGAGCGGATTGTGGATGTGATGGTGGCGCGCGCCGATGCGTTCGAGAATCACCAGGCGGCGCTGTCCGCCATCGTGGCAGCGCACTTTCGGGCGCTGGATTTCATTCAGGCACAGCCCGAACGGGCCGCCGCGATCATGGCACCACGCCTGCAACTGCCGCCCGACCAAGTTCCCAGCACCTTCAAGGGCTTGCAGCAACCCGATGCTGCCCAGTCGCGCGCGCTGCTGGCCACCGATGGCCAACTGTTGCGCCAAGTCAAAACACTGGAAGGTTTGATGGTGGAGGATGGATTGATTCGGGCGTGGTCCGACAACAGCACCTTCTTTGACACCCGCTTTCACCCGCAACCATGAAGGCCTTCAAGAAGCTCCGGATAGCCTTGCCTCTGGTGGTGGCCGGGGTCATGCTGCTGGGTTTGGCTTATATCGCGCTCGACCTGCGCCTGGACGGCCGGACCCGGGTGTTGCAAAAGGCGCGTGAAGACGCCCTGGCCCAGGCCGAAGACCTGGCACGGCTGGCCCAGCGCGACCTGCAAGCCCAGCGCATGAACGTCATTTCCGACCTGACCATGGCGGTCACGGACCTGCGGGTGAGCGCGCTGCTGGTGCTGCGGGACGACACCGAGGTGGACATTGCGCACCGCTTGGCCTGGGAAGGTCGGCTGGCCGCCGATGTGCTGCTCGACTTCAACCCTGCCCGTTTTGCCCGTGTCACCGAGGGTCATGCACCAGACCTGATCGTCCGCGATCAAGGGCGATTGCTGTCGGTGATGTCACCCTTCGAAATGCCCTCCTCGCGCGAAGAATTGCGCAGTCTGCGCCGGGGTGCGGTGTTGTTGGAATACGACCTGACGCAGGAATACGACACGGTGGACCAGGCTGCACTGGCCAGGGTGGCGCCATTGGCGGCATCGGCCTTGGCGCTGTTCCTGCTGCTGGCCTGGGCGCTGAGCCGATACGTCAGTCAACCCTTGGCACAACTGGAGGAAGCCAGCGCCCGTTTCACGCGCGACCCCACCAGTGTGGGCCCGCTGGCCGAAACGGGCCCGCACGAAATCGCGTCGCTGGCGCGCAGCTTCAACACCATGATGGTGGGGGTGCGCACCTCGCACGAACACCAACTGGCCCGCCGCCAAACCGAAGACCGGCTGCAAGGCATTGTGGATGCGGCAATGGACGCCATCGTCACCGCCGACCGGAACCAGCACATCCGCGTCTTCAACCGGGCCGCCGAGCAGATGTTCGGCCGCCCCGCCGCTGCGGTGCTGGGGCAGTCGCTGGAGCTGCTGATTCCGCACGAACACCGCCCAGGCCATGTGCACAAAATGCGCAGCGTGGCCGTCAACGACGGGCTTCGCGCGGGCGATCGGATCAAGGTCACCCGACTGCAGGGCCTGCGCGCCAACGGCGAGGTGTTCCCGATTGAGGCCTCGGTGTCGCACATGCAGGTCAATGGCGAAGACCTGTTCACCGCCATTTTGCGCGACGTGACGGAAAAAGAACGTCAGCAAGCCGAAATCGTGGCGCTGAACAGCAACCTCGAGAAACGCGTGGCCGACCGCACCGCCGAACTGGCCCATGCCAACACGGTGCTGCGGGAGCAGGAAGCGGTGCTGAAAGAAGCGACGCTGGCGGCCGAGCAGGCTTCGCGCACCAAGTCGGACTTTTTGGCCAACATGAGCCATGAGATCCGCACCCCGATGAACGCCATCATCGGCATGGGCCACCTGATGCTGCGCACCGACATGTCGCCACGCCAGCGCGACTACATGGAAAAAATCCAGCAATCGGCCCAGCACCTGCTGGGCATCATCAACGACATCCTGGATTTTTCCAAGATCGAGGCGAACAAGCTGACGCTGGAACGCATCGAGTTCGGCCTGCCGCAGGTGCTGGAC
>CAZGDZ010000263.1:0-3697 GCA_964524855.1 uncultured Macromonas sp. | reverse complement strand
AACGCTGGGGCTTGCGCGCAGGGGCTGATGACCAGCTCGCCCCGCCCGTGGTGTTGCACATGCCCCGGCCCGGCCATGCCGGCGGCCACGTACACCACGGCGGGCGTGACCAGCCGCCCGATGACTTCGGCCAGGCGCGGCGCGTTGTCCACCCCGTTTTGCAGGCTCAACACCAGCGCGTTCGGCGCCAGGTGGGGCGCGATGGCGGCGCCCGCCGTTTCGGTGTTGGTGGATTTGACGCAGAACAGCACCACGTCGGCCCCGGCCACGCCATCGGGTGTGGGGGTGGCGTGCACCGGCACCTGCTCGTCGAACGTCTGGGCCTGTAGGCGCAAACCGTGCGCCTGGATGGCCGCCACGTGCGACGGGCGCGCGATGAGGGTGACTTCGTGGCCCGCGCGGGCGAGCATGCCACCGTAGTAGCAGCCCACCGCACCGGCACCCATGACGGCAAATTTCATGGCAGTTCGGCGTGGATGAAGAAGGCCGCCAGCTTACCAAAGGCCGCGATAATGCCGCGTCGTGGCGTTGCGGCGCGTTTTCAGGAGGCAATATGGATGTTCCGGTGGATGTGGTGGTGATGGCGGCGGGCAAGGGCACCCGCATGAAAAGCCGCACCCCCAAGGTGCTGCACCGCCTGGCGGGCCAGGCCCTGGTGGGCCATGTGCTGGATTGCGCGGCCCAGGTGGGCGCGCGGCGTGCGGTCGTCATCACCGGCCATGGGGCCGATCAGGTGGAGCCCGCTGTGGCGGCCTGGGGCCGTGCCGGCCTGGCCTTGCAGTGCGTGCGCCAGGAGCCGCAACTGGGCACCGGCCACGCGGTGCAACAGGCTGCCCCGGCTCTGCCGGACGATGGGGTGACGCTGGTGTTGTCGGGCGACGTGCCGCTGACCCAGCCCGACACCCTGCGCGCCCTGCTGGCCCTGTGCGGGGGCGAGCACCTGGCCTTGCTGACGCTGGACATGCCCGACCCGACCGGCTACGGGCGCATCGTGCGCAACGCGGCGGGCGATGTGCAGGCCATCGTCGAACACAAGGACGCCAGCGACGCGCAGCGCGCCATCACCGAGATTTACAGCGGCATCATGGCGGTGCCCACGCGCCTGTTGCGCGGCTGGCTGGCACGGCTGGACAACCGCAACGCCCAGGCCGAGTACTACCTGACCGACGTGGTGAAGTTCGCCGTGGCCGATGGGGTGCGGGTGCTGGGGCACCGCATCAGCGACGCGCTGCAGGTGGCGGGAGTGAACAGCCCCGTCCAGTTGGCGGAATTGGAGCGCGCCTACCAGCGCCGCTTGGCCGATGGGCTGATGGCCGACGGTGTGCGCCTGGCCGACCCGGCGCGCCTTGACGTTCGCGGCACTCTGAAGTGTGGGCAGGATGTGGACATTGATGTGAACTGCGTGTTTGAAGGCAGCGTCGCGCTGGGTGACGGCGTGCGCATTGGCGCGAACTGCGTGATCGCGAACGCACGCATCGAGGCTGGCGCGGTGATCCACCCGTTCACCCACATCGATGGTGAAAAGGCCGGCGTGAGCGTGGGGGCTGGCGCGCTGGTGGGGCCATTCGCTCGCCTGCGCCCGGGGGCGCAACTGGGGGCAGAGGTGCACATAGGCAACTTCGTGGAAGTCAAGAACAGCACCCTGGCCGCCGGGGCCAAGGCCAACCACCTGGCCTACCTGGGTGACGCCACGGTGGGAGAGCGCGTCAACTACGGGGCGGGCAGCATCACCGCCAACTATGATGGTGCCAACAAGCACCGCACGGTGATCGAAGACGATGTGCATGTGGGCAGCAACTGCGTGCTGGTGGCGCCGGTGACGCTGGGCGCGGGTGGCACGGTGGCGGGGGGCTCCACCATCACCAAGGACACGCCGGCCGGGGCGCTGAGCGTGGCCCGGGGCAAACAGGTCAGCATTCCCAATTGGAAACGGCCCCAGAAAGCCCCCAAGGCCTGACAGGCTGAGGCGTTACCAGCCCCAGAGCAGCGACGACGCGACCCAGGCCGTGCCCCGGCCGTTGGGTTGCTGCACCTGCACCCAGTCGCCTTGGCGGCGGGCGGTGCGCAGCACGTCGCCGTACACCGCTTTGCCCACGACGGGGTGCTGGATGCCGGGGCCGCCGCGCAGGTTGACGCTGGTGCCTTTGACGATGTGGTGCGGCGTGCCGGCCGTCACAGTGCGCGCTATCCAGCCCTCGTCGCCTTCAAAGTCTTGCACGCGCAGCCAGTTGCCTCGGGTTTCCAGCACCCGGAGCGGGTAGCCCTGGGCCAGTTTCCAAAGCACGTCTGCTTGCAGGTTGGGCGCGGCGCGCAGGTTGACGTTGGCGTTGCGGACGCTGACCAATTCCTGTGCCCAGGCGCTGGCGCACAAAGCGGCCCCCAGGGCAGCGGCGATCAACGGGCGGGCAATGGGCATCAGGCGCATGCGGTTCCTCCTTGGCAGTGCAGTTGGCAAAATTATGCGCTTGTTGGGCCGCGTGCTCGCGTTGATGACGCAGGTAAAGGGGCGGCCGGCTCAAATTTGGCCCTTTTGACGCTGAAGAACGCCTTCAGGTTCCGCACATTGGCCTGCTGGGTGAACAGGCGCAGGGCGCAGGCTTGATAGTCGGCCATGTCGCGCACTGCCAGCACCAGCACGAAGTCGGGCCCGGGGCTGACGCGGTAGCACTGCTGCACTTCGGGGTGTGGCAGCACGAAGCGCTCGAAGGCGTCTAGGTGTTCTGCGCCCTGGCGGTCCAGGCTGATTTCGACCAACACCGTCAGGCCGTGGCCCAGGGCTTCCGCCAGCCGCTCGGGCTGCAACAGGGCCACCTGCCGTTCGATCAGGCCGCTGGCGCGCAAGGCCTGCACCCGGCGCAAGGCCGTGGCCGGCGATACCTTGCAATGTCGGGCCAGTTCCAGGTTGGAGCGGCTGGCGTCGGTCTGCAAGGCGTCGAGCAGGCAGAGGTCGATGGCGTCTGGGAAATTTTCTTTCATTGAAATAACATTTTTGGAATGAAAGATTCTGGATGGGATGTTGGTAAATTTTATTTCACAGTGGTCGCAAAAAAGATTTCCTATTTCTTTGTTGCCTCCATAGCATAGGCCCACAGTGCAAACAAGGAGCGCGTGATGTGTGGAATCGTCGGGGCGGTGGCGCCTTTCAATGTGGTGCCGGTGCTGGTGCAAGGTCTGCAGCGGCTTGAGTACCGGGGCTATGACTCGTGTGGGGTGGCGGTGTACCGCCAGGGTGATGGGGCAGACACCGGGCTGCACCGCGCTCGCAGCACTGCACGCGTGGCCGAATTGCAAGCGCAGGTGAACGCCGAGGGTTTGGCCGCTGGCACCGGCATTGCCCACACCCGCTGGGCTACCCATGGTGCGCCGGCGGTGCACAACGCCCACCCCCATTTCAGTCATGGCCCGGGGGCCGACGCCGGCCAACGCGCTGCCCGCGTGGCGCTGGTGCACAACGGCATCATCGAAAACCACGACGAATTGCGCGCCGAGTTACAGGCCAAAGGCTATGTGTTCGAGAGCCAGACCGACACCGAGGTGATTGCCCACCTGGTGGACGCGCTGTACGAGGGCGACCTGTTCCAGGCGGTGCGCGCGGCGGTTCAGCGCCTGCACGGTGCCTACGGCATTGCGGTGTTCCACAAGTACGAGCCGCAGCGCGTGGTGGGGGCCCGCCAGGGCTCGCCGCTTGTGCTGGGCG
>CAZGDZ010000262.1:0-3697 GCA_964524855.1 uncultured Macromonas sp. | reverse complement strand
CACGAGGCCACGCCCTACTGGCGCGACGTGGGCACCATCGACGCGTTCTGGGATGCCAACCTCGACCTGTCGTCGGTGACACCGGAGCTGGACATCTACGACACTGACTGGCCGATCTGGACCTCCCAGCGCCAGTTGCCGCCGGCCAAGTTCGTGCAGGACGCCGACGGCCGCTCGGGCATCACCATCAACACTCTGGTGTCGGGCGGTTGCATCGTGTCGGGCTCCACCGTCAGCAATTCGGTGCTGTTTTCCAACGTGCGGGTGCACTCGTTCTGCGTGGTGGATCAGGCCGTGCTGCTGCCCGAGGTGACGGTGGGCCGCCACTGCCGCCTGAGCCGCGTGGTGGTGGACCGGGGCTGCAAGCTGCCCGATGGCCTGGTGATCGGTGAAAACGCCGAACTGGACGCCCAGCGTTTCGAACGCACCGCCAACGGCGTGGTGCTGGTCACCGCCGAGATGTTGGCGCGTCTGTGATTGCCAGGAGCACTTTGCCATGAAGGTTTTGCAGGTCAGCGCCGAATACTTCCCCTTGCTCAAGACCGGGGGCCTGGCCGACGTGGCCGGTGCCTTGCCGGCGGCCTTGCGTCCTCTGGGCTGCGAGGTGCGGCCGGTGTTACCCGGTTTTGCCGAGATGCTGGCCGGCCTGCACGGTGCCCAAGTGGTGGCCGAGGTGCCCGCCCCCTGGGGCCAGCCGTTGCGCGTGTTGCGTGGCACGTTGGCGGTGGCAGGGCAGGGTGATGGTGCCGTCGTCACCGCCTACGTGGTGGACGCGCCCGCGCTGTACCTGCGCCCGGGCGGGCCTTACGAAACGCCCGAGCGCCAGCCCCACCCCGACAACCACCGGCGGTTTGCCGCCTTCAACTGGGTGGCGGCGCGCCTGGCGCAGGGGCTGGACGCAGACTGGCAACCCGACCTGGTGCACGGCCACGACTGGCATGCAGGCCTGGTGCCGGCCTACCTGGCCCTGCCCGGCGCACGCCCGGTGCCCACCTTGTTCACCGTCCACAACCTGGCCTACCAGGGGGTGTTCCCACGGGCCGACTACGACGGCCTGGGCCTGCCGCCGCATTGGTACCAGATGGACGGCGTGGAGTTCTACGGCCAGTGGTCCTTCATGAAGGCCGGGCTGTTCTACGCCCAGCGCATCAACACGGTCAGCCCCACCTACGCGCAGGAAATCCAGACGCCCGAGCACGGCTGTGGTCTCGACGGGCTGCTGCGCCACCGCAGCGCGGTGGTCAGCGGCATCCTCAACGGCATCGACAGCGCCATCTGGAACCCGGCCACCGACGCCTGCGTGCCGCATGCTTACCATGCCGACGATCTGAGCGGCAAGGCCCTGAACAAGGCCGCCTTGCAGGCCGAAGCCGGGCTGGAGTTGCGCGCCGATGCGCCCTTGTTCATCGTCGTCAGCCGCCTGACCGAGCAGAAAGGCCTGCCGCTGGTGCTGGCCGGCACCGACGCGCTGGTGCAGCAAGGCGCACAGTTGCTGGTGCTCGGCAGCGGCGACGCCACGCTGGAAGCTGCGTTCACCGACAAGGCCCGCCAGCACCCGGGCCGGGTGGCGGTGCGCCTGGGCTACGACGAAGCGTTTTCGCACCGTCTGTTCGCCGGTGGCGACGTGACGCTGGTGCCCTCGCGCTTCGAGCCCTGCGGCCTGACGCAGATGTACGGGCTGGCCTACGGCTGCGTGCCCTTGGTGCGCCGCGTGGGTGGGTTGGCCGACACCGTGACCGACGCCGACCTCATCACCTTGTCCCAAGGCCGTGCTACCGGGGTGGTGTTCGATCAATTCGACGCGAACGATTTCCTGCGGGCGGTCGAACGCATGCTGGCCCTGTACCGCCGCCCGGCGGACTGGTGCCAGGTGCAGCAGACCGGCATGCGCCAGCCGCTGGACTGGACCGACGCCGCCCGCCGTTACCACGGGCTCTACCGCAGCATGGTCTGAGCCGCTTTTTTCACCCAACCTGTTTTCAACCGCCTGGCCCAGCCAGGCCCGACATCACCCATGACCGCTCGACAAGACTTTCACTACGACCCTCCCGCTAACGACGTGGCCGCCCTGCGCACCGCCATCGCCAACCGCCTGGTGTTCACCGTGGGCAAGGACCCGGCCGCTGCGCGCCCCGAAGACTGGCTGCACGCCGCCGCCTACGCCGTGCGCGACCGCCTGGTGGAGCGCTGGATGCGAACCACCCACGCCCAGTACGCGCAGGACGTGAAGCGGGTCTACTACCTCTCGGCCGAATTCCTGATGGGCCGGGCCTTTGACAACGCCCTGCTGGCGCTGGAACTGCGCGAACCCTTGCGCCAGGCCCTGGCCGAACTGGGCCAGGACATGGACCTGCTGGGCCAGCTCGAGCCCGATGCCGCACTCGGCAACGGCGGTCTGGGCCGCCTGGCCGCCTGCTTCCTCGACTCCATGGCCACCCTCGGCATCCCCGGCTACGGCTACGGCATCCGTTACGACTACGGCATGTTTCGCCAGACCATCGCCGACGGCCAGCAGGTGGAGGTGCCCGACTACTGGCTCACCCACGGCAACCCCTGGGAATTCCCACGGCCGGAGGTAACCTACCGCGTCCAGTTCGGCGGGCGCGTGGTCGAGCACGAAGGCCGTCGCCAGTGGGTCGATACCCAGGACGTGCTGGCCATGGCCTACGACACCATCGTGCCCGGCTACGGCACCGATGCCACCAACACCCTGCGCCTGTGGTCGGCCAAGGCGACGGAGGAAATCAACCTGCGCGCCTTCAACCAGGGCAACTACTTCGGCGCGGTGGAAAGCAAGAACCATTCGGAAAACGTCTCGCGCGTGCTGTACCCGGACGACTCCACCCCGTCGGGCCGCGAACTGCGCCTGCGCCAGGAGCACTTCTTCGTCAGCGCCAGCGTGCAGGACCTGCTGCGCCGCTACCTCGACGGGCACCAGAGCTTCGAGCAACTGCCGGACAAGGTCAGCATCCACCTCAACGACACCCACCCGGTGCTGGCCATCCCGGAACTGATGCGCTTGCTGCTGGACGAGCACGGCCTGCCCTGGGCCGACGCCTGGCGGCTGTGCCAGGGCGTGTTCTCGTACACCAACCACACCCTCATGCACGAGGCGCTGGAAACCTGGCCACTGGAGATGCTGGGCCGGGTGCTGCCGCGCCACCTGCAGATCATTTTCGAGATCAACAGCCACTTTCTGGCCGGACTCACCGCCACCCAGGGGCACGATGTGGACCTGATGCGCCGCGTCTCGCTCATCGACGAGAGCGGCGAGCGCCGGGTGCGCATGGCCTACCTGGCTGTGGTGACCAGCCATTCGGTCAACGGCGTCTCGGCGCTGCACACCCGGCTCATGCAAGACTCGATCTTTGCGGACTTCGCCACCCTGTGGCCCGAGCGCTTCAACAACAAGACCAACGGCATCACCCCGCGGCGCTGGCTGGCCCAGGCCAACCCGGCCCTGTCCGGCCTGCTGGACCGCCGCCTGGGCACCCACTGGCGGCGCGACCTGGACGCCCTGCGCGCCCTGAAGCCGCTGGCCGACGACGCCACCTTCCGCCAGGCCTTTGCCCAGGCCAAGCTGACCAACAAGCGCCGGCTGGCCGACTGGCTGCAGGCCCAGATGGGCCTGACCGTGTCCACCGACGCGCTGTTCGACGGCTACCGCGCTGCGGTGGACTGGCCGGCATGCAACTGG
>CAZGDZ010000261.1:0-3710 GCA_964524855.1 uncultured Macromonas sp. | reverse complement strand
GATCTCGACCTCCGAGCCCAGTCCAGCGGCCAACATCATCACGCCCATGATGCTTTTGGCGTTGACGCGCCGGCCGTTGCGGCTCATCCACACCTCGCACGGGAAACTGCCGGCCAGCTTGGTCAACTTGGCCGAAGCGCGGGCATGCAAGCCCAGTTTATTGCTGATGGTCGCGGTGGTTTTGATCATGGGTTGTTCTGCGAACCTGGTTTTGCTGCGCTGTGACGGACACCGGCATCACTCCCTGCGTGCCCCCCAGCATGGCCCGCGACACCAGGGCGTCGAGCGATTCGTGGCGGTACGACACCGCACGCAGCAACATGGGCAGGTTGACGCCCGTGACCAGCCGGGCATGGACGCCGTCGATCAGTTTGCTGGCGACGTTGCACGGGGTGGCACCGAACACATCGGTCAGCACCAAGGTGTGGGGGGCACCTTGCAAGGCCAGCATTTGCTGGGCCTGGGCCAAGGTTTCCGCTGGCGGCTGGTTGGGGGGAACGTCGAGCGCGACAACGTGCGGGCCAGCATCGGGGAACACATGCAACACGCACTGGCGCAGCGCCGACGCGAGCGGTGCGTGAGCAATGACAAGAATGCCGTTCATGGCTGCGATTATGGGCTCAGCCGGACCGATTCAAAAAAAGTCTGCCGCGCGTCGGCATCCACCTGCGGCGCGTACACCGCCGCCTGCGCCAACCAACCGGGTGCCGCCAGCCACAACACCTCGGCCTGCAACGCCTGCCCCCGGTGGTCCACCGCAGGGCCGCGCCAGTGCTGGGCAGCAGGGGCTTGTGCCGGCGAAGGCACCGGCGTCCAACCGGGCGGCGCACTGGCCTGCGCCGGCACCGTCTGGCGCAAACTGGTCCAGGCGGCTTGGCGCCAGCGCGCCAGGGCTTCGTCGGCGGACTGCGCGGCAGGTACCGCCAGCGAGGCCAGCACGTAGGTTCGGCCTTGCACGTCGCAGCTCATCACCTGCAAACGGGCCGGGGGCTGATCGGGCCCCAGCAACGGCACATCGCGCTCGGCCCGCTCGGGCTTGCAAGGCAACAGGGCCCGGACGGGCGCGCCCTCGTGGCGCACTTCGCGCCAGTTGTGGGTCGGGCTGCAAGCCGCCAGCCACAACATGGCCACGGCCACCACCGCCCCGCGCCACCCTCGATCCGCACCCCAGCACATGTTGACCTTTCCGCGCACAATACGCGCATGTAGACCCGCGATGGTATCGGCTTCATGAACACCCGCGACACCAACCCCGACGGCCTGCCCGACACTTTGCCGGTGCCGGGTTCCTTGCGCGCCGTGGCGCAGGCCGCACAGGCGCGACGTGAGCCGCTGGTGGTGATGGTGACCCTGAAAGGCTGCGTGTTTTGCGACTTGGTCCGCAACAGTTACCTGGGCCCCATGCACCGCAAAGGCGAGGTGGTGGCGGTGCAGGTGAACATGCTGGACCGCACCACACCGCTGCAGGCGGTGCAAGGCCACCTGACCACGCCGTACGAGCAAGTCAAGACCTGGAACGCGCGGATCGCGCCCACCTTGCTGTTCCTGGACGACCAGGGGCGGGAAGTGGCCGAGCGGCTGGAAGGCATCAGCAGCGCCGACTTCTACGGCGCCTACTTGGACGACCGGCTGAACCAGGCCCGCACCGTCATTCGACAACGGCGTTGAGCCGGCGAATGTCGCGCACCACCGCCAGTGCGCGGTCAAAATCCACCGATTCGATCGCGTCGCGCAACTGAACCCAGTGCGGCGCTTCGCCGGGCCCGCCTTCGGCCATCATCGCATCGTGCCAATCCAGGGCCTCCATGTCGGCCCCCTCCAACAAACGTTCCAGCTCCGGCAACCGCTGCAGCCAGGCGTCGGCGCGGCCGGTGGTGCTGGCGGCTGTCGGTCCAGGCACCTGCAGCGCGCCCACGATGCGCGCCAGCGCTGCCTGGGTCTGCGCCACTTCGGCCACCACCGCCGCCCCGAGTTCGGGCACAGCCACCTGGGCGGGATCGGCTTTCAGGGCACGCTCACCCTCTGCGGCCAGCGCGGCCAGGCGGTGCGCCCCCACCGTGGCGCACATGCCTTTGATGCCATGCAACACGGCGGCCAGTGCCACCGCATCCGAGTCGGCCAAGCGTTTCGCCAACTGGGCGCTGTGCGAGGGCAGATCTCGAACCACGTTGCTGGCCAACCGCAAGTAAAACCCCTGGTCGCCGCCCAAGCGCTGCATGGCGCCAGGCATATCGACCCGGTCGGCGTCACGGCCCACGACCTCTGGCATCGGGGCTTGGGCCAAAACATCCACCGCTGCAATCTCCTCTAAGGGCACCGCCGTCGGTCCAACATCCTGCGCCACCGCACGCCCCGTCCACTGCAAGATGGTCGCCACCAGCCGCCCCAACTCGAAGGGTTTGCCCACGTGGTCGTTCATGCCTGCCGCTAGGCAAGCCTCGCGATCGCTGGCCATGGCGTTGGCCGTCATCGCCACGATGGGCAAAGCCTGCAAGCGCAGGCGTTGGCGGATCGCCTGCGTGGCCCCGATGCCATCCAGCACTGGCATCTGCATGTCCATCAACACCAGGTCAAAAGCGTCAGGCTGGCTCTTGAGCAGGTCCACCGCCTCCTGGCCATGGCCGGCAATCGTCACCTCAGCGCCCTCCCGCCGCAGCAGCTCCTGTGCCACCTGTTGGTTGATTTCGTTGTCTTCCACCAGCAGCAGCCGCAAACCCTGCAAACGGCTCGCAGCGCGCGGGGTTGCGGTCGCGGCTGGCACGCTGACGTCTTGGGCATCGGCCATGGCTTGCCGCACCACCGCCTCGATGGCCGACGCGGTGACCGGCTTGACCAAAAAGCCTTGGACCAAGGCCTGGCGCTCGGGTGGCAACGCGCCGAATGCCTCCCGGCCACTGGCGGTGACCATGACGAACAAGGGCTGCTGGTCCGGCGCGTGCGCGTCGCGTAAGGCCTCGGCCAGCGCAAGGCCGTCCATCTCGGGCATGTCCCAGTCCACAAACACCAGGTCAAACGGCTTGGGGGCTTGCTGCAACCGCGCACGCACCAGGGCCAAGGCCGCCGTACCGCCCTCAGCGACTTCAGGCCGCCAGCGCAGGGTGGTCAGCATGCCGGCCATCACCTCGCGCGCGTCGGCGTGGTCGTCCACCACCAGCGCCCGCAAGCCGGGCTGCACCGAATGCACAGGCAGATTCAAGCGGGCCGGCACCTCGGTGGGCACCAGCAGCGGCACCTCGAAGGCGAAAGTACTGCCTTGCCCCGGCACGCTGTGCAACTGCAAGTCGCCGCCCATGAGGGCCACCAGCCGGCGGGAAATGGCCAGCCCCAACCCGGTGCCGCCGTACTTGCGGGTGGTGGAGGTTTCGGCCTGGGAGAACCCACTGAAAATGCGCGCTTGCGCCTCGGGTGCAATGCCGATCCCGCTGTCCACCACCGCGAACTGCAATTGCGCCACCTGCCCCGGCCCCGGTGCGCCGCCAGGGGCCAGCGCCATGCGCAACTTCACCTCGCCCTGGGCGGTGAACTTGATCGCATTGCCCCCCAGGTTGATCAGCACCTGCTGCAAGCGCAGCACATCACCGATCAACACCGGCGGGATGGCCGGATCGATGTCAAAAATCAGTTCCAGCCGCTTGCCCTTGAGGCTGCTTGCAAAAATCGTCGACAAATCGCGCAGCAAGTGCTCCAGCACAAAGGGCTCGGGGTCCAAC
>CAZGDZ010000260.1:0-3740 GCA_964524855.1 uncultured Macromonas sp. | reverse complement strand
CCGAGGCCGCGCTGCGCGGCAAGCAGGTGGCGGTACTCATCGAGCTGCAGGCGCGCTTCGACGAGCAGAACAACATCGAGTGGGCGCGCACGCTCGAGAGCTACGGCATTCACGTGGCCTACGGGCTGCCGGGGCTCAAGACGCACGCCAAAATGCTGCTGGTCACGCGCCGAGAGGACGGACAGTTGCGCCGTTATGCCCACGTGTCCACTGGCAACTACAACCCGGGCACCGCCAAGCTGTACACCGATCTGAGCTACCTGACTGCGGATGACGCGCTCACCTCCGATCTGGACCAGGTGTTTTTGCACCTGGCCAGCCAGAACCGGCTACCGCGCCTGAACCAGGCCATGATCGCGCCATTCCACCTGCACAAAGGCATGCTGGAGCGGATCGAGGCCACCATAGCCGCCGCGCAGCAGGGCCAGGAAGCCCGCATCATCCTGAAAATGAACGCGCTCACCGACGAGCCGCTGGCCCGCGCGCTGGCGCAGGCGTCGCAGGCGGGGGTGCAGGTGGACATCATTGTGCGGGGTGCCTGCATACTGCCGCCGGGCGTGCCCGGCTACACCGACAACGTGCACGTCCGTTCCATCATCGGGCGCTTGCTGGAGCATTCCCGGGTGTTCTGGTTCCGCATGGGCGCGCAAGAGGAGCTGTGGCTGTCCAGCGCCGACTGGATGAACCGCAACATGCTGCGCCGCATTGAACTGGCGTGGCCGATCACCGATCCGGCCTTGCGCCATCGGGTGATGGAGGAGTGCATTCACCAATACCTGCACGACAACCGCGACGCGTGGCTGCTGCAACCCGATGGCAGCTACGTGAAGGCGGTGGGCAGTTCGTCGGGCAAAGGCAAATCGGGTCAGCAATCGGCACAGGCCACGTTGATGGCGCGCTACGGGAGCAAAACATGAGCATGGACCTGATCCTCTGGCGCCACGCCGAGGCCGAGGACCTGGACGAAACCGAAGACGGCGGCAGCATGGACCTGTCGCGCCGCCTGACCCCAAAGGGTGAGCGGCAGGCGTCGCGCATGGCCGCCTGGCTGGACCGCCAATTGCCAGAGGGTGTCAAGATTTACGCCAGCCCGGCGGTCCGCACCGAGCAGACCGTGATCGCCTTGGGCCGCAAATACCGCGTGCGCGATGAGCTGCGGCCCGACGGTGCGGCCAGCGACTTGTTGACCTTGGCCCAGTGGCCCGAAGGCAAGCAGCCGGTGTTGGTGGTGGGCCACCAGCCCACGCTGGGGCAGACCGTGGCCCAGTTGCTGAATCTGCAGGCCAGCGAATGTTCTATTCGCAAAGGGGCCGTCTGGTGGCTGCGCCAGCGCGAAAAAAACGGGCAACTGCAAACCGTGTTGCTCACGGTGCAGACGCCCGAGTTGCTCTGATCAGCGCAGGTCGATCGTCAGGCGCCACTGCGATCGCAACCACGCCTGCACTTCCTCTTCCAGCAGCCAGGCCGATTGCGGGTACTGGCGCGACCAGCCCGGCACCGCCGTCAACTTGAACTGGCGCGAGCGGTAGCTCAGGCGCAGCGCGGCAATGTCGGGGTCTTTGCGGGCGTGGCAAAGCAGCACCGCCAAGCGCAAACACAGCAGCTGCTTGGCGAACAACTCGTCTTCGAGTTCACCTTCGAGCTTGCGCAATTTGCCGCGCTGGCCCAGCACCAATTGGCTCATGCGGTGCAGTTCGGGAATCGAAAAACCCGGCGCATCCACATGGTCCAGAATGTAGGCGCCGTGCCGGTGCGCGCTGGCGTGCGAAATGTGGGTGCCGATTTCGTGCAATCGCGCTGCCCAAATCAACTTTTGCGAGTAGCGCCCGTTCAGCGGGTCGTTGGTCGCCACTTGCGAGAACAATTGTGCCGCCACCTGCGCCACCCGATGGGCCTGCGCCTTGTCAGTGGTGAAGCGCTCACCCAGCCAGCCCACGGTGCGTTCGCGCACATCGGTCTGGTCGTTGCCACGGTCAATCAGGTCGTACAACGCGCCTTGGCGCAAAGCGCCCTCGGCCCGCTGCATGGTTTCGAGTTCAAACAGCTCGAACAGCGCCTGCAACACCGCCACCCCACCACACAGCACCGCACGGCGGTCTTCTTTCAAGCCTTCCAGTTTCAGCTCGTCCACATGGCCGGCGCGTTGCATCCGCTCGACCAGCCAGCTCAAGCCATCGCGGGTGACCACACCGACCGGGAAACCATTGGTGGCCAGTATGTCTGCCACCGCGCCCACGGTGCCCGAGGAGCCGTACGCCATGTTCCATTCGGACGATGGGAACGTGTCCAGTGCCTCGTCCAGTACTGCCTTGGCCGCCACCACGGCGGTGTTCAGCAGGGCAGTGGTGAACTGACCGCGCGGGAAATAACGGGTGGACCACGCCACGCTGCCCAGGCGGTACGACTCCATGCGCAGCGGCGTGTAGCCCTGACCCAAAATCACCTCGGTCGAGCGCCCGCCAATGTCCACCACCAACCGGCGTTCATCCGATTGGGGCAACAGGTGCGAAACGCCTTGGTATATCAGCCGCGCCTCTTCATGGCCCGACACCACGTCGATCGAAAAGCCCAGTACCGCTTGTGCTTTGCGCAAAAAATCGTCGCGGTTGCGCGCTTCACGCAGGGTTTGAGTCGCCACTGCGCGCACTTGCTGCTTTTTGAAGCCCTGCAACCGTTCCCCGAACCGCGCCAGGCACTCCCAGCCGCGCTCCATCGCTACCAGGCTCAGGTTTTTGTTTTCATCCAGGCCACTGCCTTGGCGCACCACCTCTTTGAGGTACTCCACCCGTTCAATGTGGCCTGAGTCGTAGCGGCCAATTTCAAGTCGAAAGCTGTTCGACCCGAGATCCACCGCCGCGAGTAGGGTTCCGTTCTGCATGCCGTTCATGGTTTTTCAGGGGGGCCCAGCATACCACCAACCCAGTGAAAACCCGGATGAGGTTGCTCCGTTTGGTGTGCTATTCCGGGTTGTCAGGCCGTGGTCAGCCCGCTTGCAGCCGTTTTGTCACATGACTGTCACACAAGCTGCCTACAGTCCGTTGCATCCCTTAACCAACTCTTTTGAGGATTGCAATGAAGCGTACTTTTCTGAAAACCATCGCCGCTGCTGCTGTGGCCGCAGTCACCGTCGGTTTCAGCAATGTGGCCATGGCTGCCGACATCACCGGCGCCGGCGCAACCTTCCCGTTCCCCATTTACGCCAAGTGGGCCGAGGCTTACAAAGCCGCCACGGGCACCGGTCTGAACTACCAGTCCATCGGCTCTTCGGGGGGCATCCGTCAAATCCGTGCCAAAACCGTGGCCTTTGGTGCTACCGATGCCCCTGTGTCCGGCGCCGACCTCGACAAAGATGGCATGGTCCAGTTCCCCGCCATCATCGGCGGCACCGTGCCGGTGTTCAACCTGGAAGGTTTTGCCAAAGGTGAATTGCGCGTGACCGGCCCGGTGTTGGCCGAAATGTTCATGGGCAAGATCAGCAAATGGAACGACCCCAAGCTGGCCGCCCTGAACCCGGGCAAGAAGCTGCCTGACCAGGCCATCACCATCGTGCACCGCGCCGACGGTTCGGGCACCACCTTCAACTGGACCGACTACCTGGCCACCGTCAGCAAAGAGTGGGCCGACACCGTGGGCAAGGGTGCTGCCGTCAAGTGGCCGGCCCCGACCTCGGTGGGTGGCAAGGGCAACGAAGGCGTGGCCGCCAACGTGAGCCGCACCAAGGGTGCACTGGGCTATGTGGA
>CAZGDZ010000259.1:0-3757 GCA_964524855.1 uncultured Macromonas sp. | reverse complement strand
CACCACGGCCTTGTAGATGTTGCCCTTGCGCTGTTCGCGCCCTTCAATTTCGATTTCGTAGTCGAGCAGTTTTTGCCCGTCCACGATCGCCAGGCGGCGCTCTTCGGCCTGCGTGGCGTTGATCAACATGCGCTTCATGTGCGTTCCTCGTTTTCACTGACAGTCAGGCCCTTGCAGGGCCGAAGGCCATGAATTGGCGCCCAAGGCGCGAACGAGGAGGAATTGCCGGAGAGCCAGGGGTGGCTGATTGCGGGGCGCACGCGGGGGTGCGCCGGCGCGTTCAGACCCACCCGGGCATAGGCGCGGGGAGTCGGGTGATCAAAGGTGGCAAATCGGTGCTGGACACTGCGTCTGCCTGAACATCTTTGTGGTCACTAGAGTCCTCACCCAGCCCCGCTGAGCGGACGGCTGGATGTTTGGGGTATTCCGTATCGGGTTCGCGTTCAAGGGCGCTGATTCCCTGCGCAGGGCACCCAAGCGCGGCTGTGGGCGGGGTGCGAGTGCGCAGGCTGGCGACCACTCCAGTCTGAACGCATGCCGTGCGTGCCTTAAAATTCTAGGCCCATCAAACACTTGCATCCGGTACCGGAGTGCCCCATTATAGACCCGGAACCGTCCTGCATGGCGAAAGTCCTCCCCCCCACCCCCCCGGCCGCCGTTCGGCATTACCTGGTCGATGAAGAGTCGGCCGGCCAACGGCTGGACAATTTCTTGCTGCGCGAACTCAAGGGCGTGCCCAAAACCCACGTTTACCGGATCATTCGCTCGGGCGAGGTGCGGGTCAACAAAGGCCGCGCCCAGGCCGACAGTCGGGTGCAGGCTGGCGATGCGGTGCGGGTGCCCCCGATCCGACTGAGTGAACGGGCGACTGCCGACCCGGCCGCGGCGCCCGTGCCGGCGCGCCAGTTCCCGGTGCTGCTGGACGACCCGGTGTTTCTGGCGATCGACAAACCGGCCGGTGTGGCCGTGCACGGGGGCAGTGGTGTTTCGTTCGGAGTGATTGAACAGCTGCGGCAGGTCTACACCACCGCACCGTCGCTGGAATTGGTGCACCGCCTGGACCGCGAAACCAGCGGCATTTTGCTGGTGGCCAAGAAAAAGAGCGCGTTGCGGGTGTTGCAAGACCAATTCCGCGAGCGCGAGACCGACAAAACCTACCTGGCGCTGGTGAAAGGGGTGTGGCCTGCGCGGCAAAAAGTGGTGGATTTGCCACTCCATAAATTCCTGGTGCCCGACGGTGAGCGGCGGGTGAAAGTGACCCGTGCCGACGATCCCGAAGGCATGCGCTCCATCACATTGGTGCGGGTGCTGGGCGCGGTCACCCCGCCCGCAGGTTGGCCTGCAGGCGCGGAGCAGCAATTCAGCTTGTTGGCCGTCACCATCAAAACCGGGCGTACCCATCAAATTCGGGTGCACCTGTCGCATTGCGGACACCCGATTCTGGGTGACGACAAATACGGCGACTTTGAATTGAACCGGCTGTTGCAGCGGCACGGCTTGAAGCGCATGTTTTTGCACGCCTGGCGATTGGGTTTCAATCATCCGGTGCAAGGCACCCCGGTGCAATTGCAGGCCGATTTGCCACCCGAATTGAAGGGCTGGGGTGACGTATCCCGTTGTTTGTGATTAAAATCAAGGCGTATTAATTCCAACACCTGATCAGGACGTCTACAACATGGCCACTTACTCCGAATTGGTTTCCCAAGCCCAAGCCCTCATGCAGCAAGCCGAACAGGTGCGCAAGCAGGAATTGGCGAATGTGATTGCCGACATCAAGGGAAAAATGAAGGAATACGGCATCACGGTCGAAGACCTGGCCAGCTCACCGGTGCGCAAAGCCGCAGGTGGTGCCTCTAAAGCCAAGGCGCCGGCCAAATACCGTGGTCCCAATGGCGAACTGTGGTCGGGCGGCCCGGGTCGCAAGCCCGATTGGGTCAAGGCCGCTTTGGCCGCTGGTCAGAACATCGAATCGTTCCGCATCTGAAGGCGGTTCTGCTCGGTACGCAAGGGCGCTTTGCGCCCTTTTTGTTTTTTGGTTTTTGAGGTGTTTGCATGCGTCCCCGCCAATTCGACCTGATTGCTTTTGATTGGGATGGCACCCTGTTCGATTCGACCGCCATCATCGTGCGTTGCATTCAGGCGGCAGTGCGCGATGTGGGCGGTCGCGAACCCACGCAGGAGGCGGCGTCGTACGTGATCGGCATGGCGCTGATGCAGGCGTTGGCCCACGCCGCGCCCGATGTGCCACCCGCCCTGTACCCGCAGTTGGGCGAACGCTACCGCCACCATTACCTGAACAGCCAGCACGACATTGCGCTGTTCCAGGGCGTGCTGCCGCTGTTGAGCGACTTGAAAGCGCGCAACCACTGGTTGACGGTGGCCACGGGCAAAAGCCGCCGTGGACTGGACGAAGCTTTGCAGCACGTGGATTTGCACGGCCTGTTCGATGGTTCGCGCACGGCAGACGAAACCGCGGGCAAGCCCAGCCCGTTGATGTTGAACGAATTGATGCGCGAATTCGGGGTGGACCCGCAACGCACGCTGATGATTGGCGACACCACCCATGACCTGCAGATGGCCGCGAACGCCGGCTGCCCCAGCGTGGGTGTGAGTTACGGCGCCCATGATCCGGCCGGTTTTGCCGAGCACCGGCCGCTGTTTGTGGCCCACTCGGTGCGTGAACTGCACGATTGGCTGCAGGCCCACGCCTGACGCTATCGCGCCCCTCGACCCACAGAAACGGACAAGACATGGCAGTACAGTGGTTTCCCGGTCACATGCACGCGACCAGAAAGGCCATTCTGGAGCGCATCAAGAGCATCGACGTCATCATCGAAATGCTGGACGCGCGGCTGCCGGGTTCGAGTGCGAACCCGATGCTGGCCCAAATCACCGAGGGCAAGCCCACGCTCAAGGTGCTCAACAAGCAAGACTTGGCCGACCCGGTGCGCACCGAGGCTTGGTTGGACCATTACAACGCGTTGCCGGACACGTTGGCCTTGGGCCTGGACGCCAGCGTGACTGCGCCCGCGCGAGCCCTCATCGAGGCCTGTCGGACCCTGGCACCGCAGCGGGGCGGCATGGTCAAGCCCATGCGGGTGCTGATTGGCGGCATTCCCAACGTCGGCAAGTCCACCCTCATCAACACGCTGGTGGGCAAGCGCGCCACCAAGACCGGCGACGAGGCGGGCGTGACCAAGCAGGAACAGCGCATCGTGCTGGCCGACGATTTTTACCTGTACGACACGCCGGGCATGTTGTGGCCCAAGATCGTCGTGCCCGAAAGCGGCTACCACCTGGCGGCCAGTGGTGCGGTGGGGCGCAACGCCTTCGACGAGGAAGAGGTGGCGCTGGAGTTGTTGAAGGCCTTGCGTGCACCGTATGGCGCGCAACTGGAGGCGCGTTACAAATGGGGCTGGACGCCCCAGGCGATTGCGAGCATGAAGGACGACGAACTGCTCATGGCCATTGGCCGCAAGCGCGGCGCGCTGTTGCCGGGTGGTCGGCTTAACGCTCAGAAGGCGGCTGAAACACTTTTGACCGATTTCCGCACCGGTGCACTGGGCCGGGTGACGCTGGAAACTCCCGCCGAGTACGCCTGCTGGTTGAAGGCCGCGCTGAAAGCGGAAGCGGAGTTGGTTGCGCAGCGCAAGGTCAAGCTGGCTTCGCGCCGGGGTCAGCCGCGCGAGGCGCGCACGCCGTCGCACAAACCCTCCAACGAGGGCTGATGAGCGGGTTGTCCCAAGCTGCGCTGGAT
>CAZGDZ010000258.1:0-3764 GCA_964524855.1 uncultured Macromonas sp. | reverse complement strand
CAACACACCGCCGCCGGTGTAGATGTAGGGCCGCTTGGCGTTCAGCAGCAGTTGCTGGGCCTTGCGGATCTGCCCGCCGTGGCCCTTGCGCACCGGGTTGTAGGAGCGCATGGACACCGATTCAGGGTAGCCGGTGTAGGGAATCTTCTTGAAGGACACATCCTTCGGGATGTCCACCACCACAGGGCCCGGGCGACCGCTGCGGGCGATGTGGAAGGCCTTCTTCATCGTTTCGGCCAGGTCGCGCACGTCCTTCACGAGGAAGTTGTGCTTGACGATGGGTCGCGTGATGCCAACGGTGTCGCACTCCTGGAAAGCATCCAGGCCGATGGCGGCCGTGGGCACCTGACCGGAGATGATCACCATCGGGATGCTGTCCATGTACGCCGTGGCGATGCCGGTGACGGCGTTGGTCAGGCCGGGGCCGGAGGTGACCAGGGCCACGCCCACCTCACCGGTGGCACGGGCAAAACCGTCGGCAGCGTGCACGGCGGCTTGCTCGTGACGCACCAACACGTGCTGGATGGTGTTTTGACGGTAGAGCGCGTCGTAGATGTAAAGCACCGCGCCGCCGGGGTAGCCCCAGATTTGCTTGACGCCTTCGGCCTGCAGAGCGCGCACCATAATGTCGGCGCCCATGAGCTCTTCGGTGACGGGAGTTTGGCCTGCGGCCGCTGCGGCCATTTCGGCCTTGTTGATTTCCATGATGAACCTTTCGAGAATTTCTCTGACGAAAAACCTTGGGTGCCCCTCGACGCGCCCTTGTGAGGCCGCCTCGGAACTTGAGGCCAAAGCCATGGCGAAACCTGTTCGCGCAACTTTGACCCGTTTGCCTGATTTCTGAGTGGTAACTGACTATTATCGCACCAAGCACAAAGACTTTTTAAACGCGCGGCACGCTTTTTCGTCAACGCCGGAGCGCTAGCGATCAAAATGAGACAATCAAGTCATCTCCTTCGACATGATGACCGACGCCACCGCCCCCCTCCCCGCCACACCCAACACCCCCTCTTTGCGCCGACGCATGGCCTGCTGGCTGTACGAGGGCATGCTGATGTTTGGCGTGGTGTTCATTGCCGGCTACCTGTTCAGCGCCCTGACGCAGACCCGCCACGCGCTGGACAACCGGCACGAGCTGCAAGCCTTTCTGTTCCTGGTGTTCGGCATCTACTTCACCTGGTTTTGGGCCAAGGGACAAACCCTGGCCATGAAAACCTGGCACATCCGCATCGTGGACGCGCAAGGGCGTCCGCTCAGTCAAACCAGAGCCCTGCTGCGCTACGTGTTGAGCTGGATCTGGTTCCTGCCGCCGCTGCTGGCCGGCTTCTTGGGCCGCCTGCCGGCCGCCGAAATTTCGGTGTTGCTGGGAGGCTGGGTCGCCATTTGGGCCATCCTGGCCCGCTTTCACCCACAGCGCCAGTTCTGGCACGATGCCTGGGCCGGCACCCGCCTGATTGACATCCAGCCCAGCAAGCCGAACCACACCCAACCCAAGCCATGACGCTGCAGACCGCCCAACCCGCCTTTTCCATTTGTGTGTATTGCGGCTCCCGGCCTGGACAGGATGAGTGCTGGGCCGAGGCTGCTCGGACAGTGGGCCGCTGGATTGGACAGCATCAGGGGCAATTGGTCTATGGCGGTGGCAACAACGGCCTGATGGGCATGGTGGCGGACGCCACCTTGCAAGCCGGCGGCCGGGTGGTGGGCGTGATTCCCGAGAGCCTGGTGATCAAGGAGTTCGCCAAGCGCGACTGCACCGAACTGCATGTGGTGCAGACCATGCATCAGCGCAAACAAATGATGGCCGAGCGTGCCGACGCCTTCCTGGCCTTGCCCGGTGGCATTGGCACGTTTGAAGAATTGTTCGAGGTGTGGACGTGGCGCCAACTGGGTTACCACGACAAGCCCATTGGCATCCTGAACGTGGGCGGGTACTACGACACGCTGGAGCAGTTCATTGGCCAGACGGTGGCCGCTGGATTCGTCAGTGACTGGCAGACGCAACTGATCAAGGTGGACAGCAGCCCTGAGCGGTTGCTGCCGGAACTGGTGCAGGGCGCAGGTTTTGCACCGCCGGACCGCCTGGACGCGGTCTGATCCTGCCGAGGCCCAAGACCTCTCTCAAATCGCCGAATCGTCCTCTTCGCCGGTGCGAATACGCACCACACGCTCCACCGGCGTCACAAAAATCTTGCCGTCACCGATTTTTCCGGTGCGCGCCGCGTTGACGACGGCCTCAACGCAACGGTCCACGTCTTCGGTTTTCACGACCACGTCGATGCGGACTTTAGGCAAAAAATCCACCACGTATTCAGCGCCACGGTAGAGCTCAGTGTGCCCCTTTTGGCGGCCAAAACCTTTAACCTCGGTCACGGTCAGGCCGGTCACCCCCTGCTCTGCCAAAGCCTCGCGGACCTCTTCGAGCTTGAACGGTTTGATGACGGCGGTGATCTGCTTCATGCGGGAGGCTCCAGATGGGTTTAATGCGCGTGTAACTTTATCACGGCTGCTTAACCCCTAAAACGATTGGTGTTGGGGTAGCGCCAGTCCTTGCCGAAACTGCGGTGGGTAACCCGGATGCCCACCGGCGCCTGGCGCCGTTTGTACTCGTTGATGCGAATCAGCCGGACCACCTGGTCCACCGCCGCTTGCGGGTAACCGGCAGCCACGATCTGGGCAGGGCTTTGGTCGTTTTCCATGTAGCGCTCCACGATGGCATCCAGCACGTCGTACGGTGGCAGGCTATCCTGGTCTTTTTGATCGGGTCGCAACTCGGCGCTGGGTGGGCGGGTGATGATGCGTTCGGGAATCGGGTTGAGCCCGGTGCCGTAAGGGTCGTTCGCATTGCGCCACCAAGCCAGCTTGAACACCTGTGTCTTGACCAGGTCTTTGATGACCGCAAAACCACCCGCCATGTCGCCATACAGGGTGCAGTACCCGGTGGCCATTTCGCTCTTGTTGCCGGTGGTGAGCACGATGCTGCCGAGCTTGTTGGACAAGGCCATGAGCAGCGTGCCACGGATGCGCGCCTGCAAATTCTCTTCGGTCGTGTCCGCCGGGCGGCCGTCAAACAAGGGGTTGAGCGAGCCCAGGAATGCGTCAAACTCGGGCCGGATGGAGACTTCGTCGTAACGCACACCCAGCCGCGCAGCCATGTCGCGGGCGTCGATCCAGGAGATGTCGGCGGTGTAGGGCGAAGGCATCATCACCGCACGCACCTTGTCTTTGCCCAAGGCATCCACCGCGATGGCCAGCACCAGGGCGGAATCGATGCCCCCCGACAGGCCAAGGATGGCACCGGGAAAGTCGTTTTTGCCAATGTAGTCGCGCACACCCAGCACCAGGGCGTGCCACAGGTCGGCCTCCGGCGTGTGCTCCGGGGTCAACACCCCCTGCAATCGAGGCGTGGAGGCGGCCGCTGGCGTGCCCGGCTGGTCTGTGGGTGGGTCGATTTCGACCTGAAACAGGGCCGACTCAAAACTGGGCGCGCGCGCCACCACCTTGCCGCTGGTATCGAGTGCGAAGCTGCGGCCCTCGAACACGATCTCATCTTGCCCGCCCACCAAATGGGCATAAACGAGTGGCAAGCCTGTCGCCAACACACGCTCGCGCATGGCACGCTCGCGCTCGTCGCCCTTGCCAGCGTGGAATGGAGACGCATTGATGACCGCCAGCAACTGCGCCCCGGCCGCGCGGGCTGCTTCTGCCGGGCGCTCGTACCAAGCGTCCTCGCAGATCAGAAGCCCGATGCGCAGGAAGTCACC
>CAZGDZ010000257.1:0-3790 GCA_964524855.1 uncultured Macromonas sp. | reverse complement strand
GGCATTCCCGGGTGTCGATGTCGGGCTGGAAGGTGTCGGCGTAGCGGGTGCGGATGCGGCTGTTGAGCCCGTCGCTGGCGATCACCAGATCGGCCTGGTACTGTTGAGCCAGGGCCTGGTCGTCTTGCACATCGGTTTCAAACACCAGCTCCACCCCGAGCGCGAGGCAACGCGCTTGCAGGATGTTGAGCAGGTGCTTGCGCCCGATGCCGCAAAAGCCGTGACCGCTCGAGCGCACCGAACGGCCCTTGAAAAACACCTCGATGTCGTCCCAGTGGTTGAAGGCGTCTCCGATCTCGCGCGCGGTCTCGGCATCGGCTTGGCGCAGGTTGTCCAGCGTCGCGTCAGAGAACACCACGCCCCAGCCGAAGGTGTCGAACGGGCGGTTGCGCTCCACCACCACGACGCGGTGTGTAGGGTCCTGCTGCTTCATCAACAGGCCGAAATAGAGGCCAGCGGGGCCGCCACCAATGCAAAGGATGTTCATGGTGAATTTGTTTAAGTGTCAACAAATTCTGAGGCCGTGGCGGCGAACGTGGGAGGGGGTTTTCCCTAGCCGACGGCGTCTCTTGGCAAGTGCGGGGCGCGGTGCCACAATGGCTCAGAACCCCAAGCCCCCAGAAAGGAGCAAGCGATGCTGTACCGTTTCAAATGCAAGGCCACCGGTGACGTGGTGATGCTGGAGCCCAACGGCAAGCAGTTGCTGGAGATCTTGGGCAAAGACCCGGTGGGCCCTGGCATCATTTTGTTGGAGCAGATGCCTGCGGCGGTCAAGGCCTTGCGCGATGCGGTGTTCGAGGAGGAGTGCGAGTTCGAGCGCCTGAAGCAGGAGGCTTTGGCGAAGGAAGACGACATGCCCATACCCGATCGAATCAGCTTGCGCACCCGCGTGGCCCCTTTCATAGACATGCTCAACCACTGCATGCGCGAAGGCTGCGAGGTGGTCTGGGGCGTTTGAGCACTAGACGGATGGCTCCATAAAAAAACCACCCTCGTGGCTGGCACGGGGGTGGTTTCAGCGCGGGCTGAACGGATCAGCCAGCGGTCAGTCGGCGTATTGGCCGGCAGCGTCAATCACGGTCTTGAGCTGCTTGATCTGGTCGGCCACATAGGCTTTGTGGCCTTCAGGCGTCGCGCGCTTGTCCTTCACGACGATGGCGCCCAGCGCTTGCTGCTTCTTGATGAAATCGGGGTCTTTCAACGCCAGTTGCAGGGCGTCGTTCAGTTTTTTCAGCACCGGTGCAGGCGTGCCTTTGGGGGCGTACATGCCGTGCCAAATGGTCAGGTCGAACCCTTTGAGGCCCATTTCCTGCAGGCTGGGGTAGTGCTTCAGCGTGGGGTGGTCGGACAGCGGCTTGGCGGTGGTGACCGCAAACGCCTTGACCCGACCGGCTTCGATCTGGCTGGTGGTGTTGGTGTTCTGGTCGCACATCACGTCAACGGATCAGCAGATGAAGTCGTTCATCGCCGGTGCGGTGCCGCGGTAGGCGATGGTGGCCATCGATTTGTCCAGTTTCACCGCGTACTGCCACATCAGGCCGCAAATGTGCGAGGCTGAACCCAGGCCGGCATGGGCCAGGTTGAGCTTGCCGCCGTTGGCGCGAATGTAGGATTCAAAATCGCGGTAGGTGTTGGCTGGCAGCTTGGGCGAGCCCAGCAGCGTCATGGGCACATCGTTGATCATGCCCAGGTATTCAAAGTCTTCCAGCGGGTTGTACTGCAACTTGCGGTACAGGCCAGCCGTGGCGGCCATGCCGATGTGCCAGACCAAAACGGTGTGACCGTCGGGCGTGGCTCGGGCCACCTTGTTTGCGCCGATCGTGCCACCCGCACCTGCGGCGTTGTCCACCACAATGGTGGCGTTGTTCAGGTGCTTGCGCATGGTCTCGGCCAGTTGGCGGGCGACCGTGTCGGTCGGGCCGCCAGCCGCGAATGGGACCACGAAGGTGATCGGTTTGGAGGGGAACTCTTGCGCCGATGCCGAGAATGCGGCCGCCGCTGCCACAACCAAAGTCGTGAGTTTTTTCATGCAGGTCTCCTGAAAAAAAGAACTTTGATCTTAGTCCCTGACCCAGCCATGTCCATCACGGAAATTACGTAGCCGGGGCCTAGGGTTTACGCATAGCTGCGCGCGTCTTCGATCACCTTGCCGTCGTTGGGCAACTCGCCCGTGGCCACCAGGCGGATGGTGGCGCCGAGTTTGGTCACATCCCGGACCGTGCTGGCCACCGCCTGCACGAAACCTTCGGGCGCTTGGGCGGGGTGGGCCACCTCCAGTTGCAGCTCCATTCGGTCGTCTGCCATTTGGCCCGAAACCACCAGGCGCGCCTTGCGGGCTTCCGGGTGACGGCGCAGCACTTCCGCCACCTGCGAGGGGTGCACGAACATGCCTTTGATCTTGGTAGTCTGGTCGGCGCGGCCCATCCACCCTTTGATGCGGGTGTTGGTGCGTCCGGTGGGGCAGGCGCCTGGGAGGATGGCCGAGAGGTCGCCGGTGCCGAAGCGCACCAGCGGGTAGGCGGGGTTGAGCACGGTGACCACAACTTCGCCCACTTCGCCATCGGGCACCGGATCGCCGGTGCCAGGGCGCACGATTTCCAGCACCACCTGCTCGTCCAGCACCAGGCCCTGACGGGCGCTGGTTTCGTAAGCGATGAGGCCGGCATCGGCGGTGGCGTAGCACTGGTAGGTGGCCACGCCGTGTTCGCCCAGCCAGTCCCGCAGCGACGGTGGGCAGGCTTCGCCTGATACCAACGCCTTGCGCAAGGGCAGGCCCACGGCCGCCTGCTCGGCCTTTTCCACGAGGATGCGCAAGAAGCTGGGCGTGCCGGCATAGGCGACCGGTCGCAAATCGTGCATGGCGGCCAATTGCTGTTCGGTGTTGCCGACGCCGCCCGGGAACACCGTGCAGCCCAAGGCATGGGCACCGGCTTCCATGATCCAGGCGCCGGGCGTGAGGTGGTAGCTGAAGCAGTTTTGCACCAGGTCGCCTGCTTCAAAGCCGGCGGCGGCCATGGCGCGGCCCGAGCGCCAATAGTCACCCGCCGCGCCTTCCGGCTCGTAAATGGGGCCGGGCGATTGGTAGACCCGGCGCGCACCGCGCGTGTTCAGCAGGCCCGCCCAGCCGATGGTTGAAAAGCCACCGAACGGGTCGCTGCCGCGTGCGCGGTACGCTTGCTGGCGCTCCAGCAATTCGTGCTTGCGCACCACCGGCAATTGGGCCAAGGCTTGGCGGTTGTTCACAGCAGCGGTGTCTACGGCCGCCAGCAGTTCGGCGTAGGCGGCGCTGCGGCGCCGGGCGTGGTCGATGTGGCCGGGCAGGGCCGCCATCAAAGCCGCTTCGCGGTCGGCCGGGGCGCGGGTTTCCAGCGCGTCAAAATGGGTCGGCATCGCCAGTCTCCCGCTTCAGGCCAGCCAGCGCTTGCGGCGCTTGTAGCTTTTCACGTCCTTGAACGACTTGCGCTCGCCACCGCCCATGCCGAGGTAGAACTCCTTGACGTCTTCGTTGTTGCGCAGGTCGCTGGCGGCGCCGTCCATCACGACGCGGCCGCTTTCCATGATGTAGCCGTAGTCGGCGTACTTCAGCGCCATGTTGGTGTTCTGCTCCGCGATCAGGAAGGTGACCTTCTCTTTTTGGTTCAGGTCTTTCACGATCTCGAACACTTCCTCCACGATTTGCGGAGCCAGGCCCATGGAAGGTTCGTCCAGCAGCACCACGCTGGGGTTGGTCATGAGCGCGCGGCCAATGGCGCACATCTGCTGCTCGCCGCCCGAGGTGTAGGCGGCCTGC
>CAZGDZ010000256.1:3140-3808 GCA_964524855.1 uncultured Macromonas sp. | reverse complement strand
CCCCGTCCTCGAAGAGCCAGCGCCCGCTATACTGCCCGCCGCGCGGCGCCGCGCAAGCCGGCCGGCGTCTTCCCTGTTGCGCCGGCCACCGCAGCGCAGCACAAGACGGGGCCATGAACGACGCCCCGACCCCCGCCGCCCCCGTCATCACCGCCACCGCGTCGCTCATGCGCACCTCGCGCGGGTCGAGCACGGCCACGCGCCGCCCCAGCCGCGCCACGTGAATGCGGTCGGCGACCTCGAAGACATGCGGCATGTTGTGCGAGATGAGCACGACCGGGAGCCCGCGGTCGCGCACGCGCCGGATGAGCGCCAGCACCATCCCCCCTTCCTTCACGCCTAACGCTGCGGTCGGCTCGTCCATGATCACCACGTGGCGGGCGAAGGCGGCGCTGCGACCACCCGATTCGGTCACGCCCACTTGCCGCGCGGCGGCGATCTTTTGGTAGCGCTGGGCGCCCGCTTCCAACAGGTCGGGCGTCATGGCTGCCCCCCCTTCTTCCTAAGGTTCAATTTTTTCACCACGCCCACCACACCTTGGGGCATGAACAGCGTCACCACAATGAACAGCGCGCCCAAGAAGTACAGCCAGAACTCGGGGAACGTGACGGTCAGCCAACTTTTGGCCCCATTGACCAGGAACGCACCCACGATGGGGCCGATGAGCG
>CAZGDZ010000256.1:0-3130 GCA_964524855.1 uncultured Macromonas sp. | reverse complement strand
CCCACCCACCGCTGCCCACACCGCGATTTCGATGCTGCTGGCTGGGCTCATTTCGCGCGGGTTGATGATGCCCACCTGCGGCACGTACAACGCGCCGGCAATGCCGCACATCACCGCAGACACCACCCAAATCGTCAGCTTGTACGGCAAGGGGTTGTAGCCACAGAACATGACACGGCTCTCGGCGTCACGGATGGCCTGCAACACCCGGCCAAACTTGCTGCCCACCAGCCAGCGGGCCCACAGGTAAAAGCCCAACAGCACCAGCCCGGTGATGACGAACAGCGTCATCCGCATTTCAGAGGTCGTAAGCGGAACACCCAAAATGCGCTTGAAATCGGTGAACCCGTTGTTGCCGCCAAAACCCGTTTCATTGCGGAAAAACAGCAGCATGGCCGCGAACGTCAGCGCCTGGGTGATGATGGAAAAGTACACCCCTTTGATGCGCGACCGGAAGGCAAAGTAGCCGAACACAAAGGCCACCAAGCCCGGCACCAGCACAATCAGCAGCAAGGTGGCGACGAAACTGTCGCTCAGCCACCAGTGCCAAGGCAGCTCCTTCCAGTCCAGGAACACCATGAAGTCGGGCAACTCGCTCTGGTAGTTGCCGTCGGTGCCAATCTGGCGCATCAGGTACATGCCCATCACATAGCCGCCCAAGGCAAAGAACAGGCCATGTCCCAGGCTCAAAATGCCGGTGTAGCCCCAGATCAAATCCATGGCCAGTGCGCAAATGGCATAGCACATGATTTTGCCCAGCAGGCCAACCATGTAATCGCTCAGGTGGAAAGGACTGCCAGCCGGCACCAGCAGGTTGAGCAAGGGCGCCACAGCGCACACCACCAGCAGCACCACCAGAATGGTGCCCCAGCCACTGCGCGTCAGCAGCGGCCCCTTGGCGGGCAGAGCCACCGGAGCGTTGGAATGGGTCACAGATGTCGAGTTCATGTGTCGTCCTCCCGCTCAGGCCTGGCGGCCCTTGAGGGCAAAAATCCCTTGGGGTCGCTTCTGGATGAAGATGATGATGAACACCAGCACCGCGATCTTGGCCAGCACCGCGCCTGTCCAGCCCTCCAGGAATTTGTTCAAAATGCCGAGACCAAGGGCGGCATACACCGTGCCCGCCAGTTGGCCGACGCCGCCCAACACCACCACCATGAACGAATCCACAATGTAGTTCTGCCCCAGGTCGGGTCCCACGTTGCCCACCTGGCTCAAAGCCGCACCGGCCAGCCCTGCAATGCCCGAACCCAGCGCAAAGGCATAGGTGTCCACCCGGGCGGTGTTCACCCCCATGCACGAAGCGATCGGGCGGTTCTGCGTGACGCCGCGCACAAACAAGCCCAGGCGGGTCTTGCTGATCAACAAGGTCACGCCCAGCAACACGGCCAGCGCAAAGCACACGATGATCATGCGGTTCCAAGGCAGTGTGAGGTTGCCCAGCACGGTGACAGCCCCACTCATCCACGCGGGGTTTTCAACGCCCACGTTTTGCGCACCAAACAGGCTGCGCACGCTTTGCATGAGGATGAGGCTGATGCCCCAGGTCGCCAGCAGCGTTTCCAGCGGGCGGCCGTACAGAAACCGGATGACGCTGCGCTCCATGGCGGCGCCCACCAAGGCCGAGGCCATGAACGCCATCGGCAGCGCAGCGAGCAAATACCAGTCGAACGCGCCGGGCCACCAGCGCTGAAAAGCCAGTTGCACCAGGTAGGTCGCGTAGGCGCCTATCATGATCAGCTCGCCGTGAGCCATGTTGATCACGCCCATCAAACCGTAGGTGATGGCCAGGCCCAACGCCGCCAGCAACAAGATGGAACCCAGGCTGACGCCGGTGAACACCTGACCCAGCGTCGCGCTGAGGGTCAGTGAACGCTCCACAGCCGACAGCGCCAGCGTCAACGCCGCTTTGACGCTGGCGTCTTCTTCGACCGCCAGGCGCTGTTGCAGCAGGGCTTTGACGATGGTCTGGCGCGCTTCGGCCAGTTTGGCAGCGGCCGCAGTTCGTTGGGCCGGATCGTCACTGGCCAGCAGCAAAGCGGCCTGCGCCAGTTCCAGCGATTGCCGGGCACGTGCATCCAAAGGGGGTTGCTGGTCGTCGTCCAGCGCGCCTTGAATCAAAGGCAATTGGGCGGGGTCGGGGTCGTCAAACGCCCCACGCTGCAACACCGTGGCAGCCTCGCGCTGGCGGGCCACGTCGGGGCTCAGCAGATCCAGTCCGGCCAGGGCGGTTTGCAACGCGCCCCGCATGCGGTTGTTGAGCATCGGCTCCTCAGCGTCGTCGGGTGCGGTGACCGACTCACCGGTCACCGCGTCCAGCGCGCCGTCGCCTTGCAGGATGAACACGCGTTCCCCCTGATACCGCGCCGATTCGTCGGCCAGCGCCCGGATCAGGGCGGCGGCCCGCTCGTCCGGCTCGGTGGCCAGCCGGTTGAGCACTTCGACGCGGTCACTCACCGCGCCGTCCACCAGGGCCAGCGCGTCTTCAGAGGTCAGGGCTTGCGCCGGGGCCAGCCACAGGCTGGCCACCAGCGCCCCGACCTGAAGGGTTCGATTCAGGATGGAACGCATGGGTCTGGGTCCTGCTTACAGCTTTTCGGGCTGGTCCTTCTTCTTGTCGTTGCCCTCAATGAAGGGGCTCCACGGCTGGGCCTTCACCGGGCCCTTGGTCTTCCACACCACATTGAACTGGCCATCAGCACGAACTTCGCCAATCAACACCGGCTTGTGCAAGTGGTGGTTTTTCTCGTCCATCTTGGCCACAAAGCCGCTGGGTGCCTTGAAGGTCTGACCCGCCATGGCGGCAATCACCTTGTCGGTTTCCAGGCTCTTGGCCTTGTTCACCGCCTGGGCCCACATGTTGATGCCGATGTAGGTGGCCTCCATCGGGTCGTTGGTCAGCGGCTTGTCTTTGTGGCCTGCCACGTTCTTGGCCTTGGCATAGGTGGCCCACTTTTTGGTGAACTCATCGTTGGTGGGGTTCTTCACGCTCATGAAGTAGTTCCACGCGGCCAAATGTCCCACCAGCGGCTTGGGGTCCACGCCGCGCAGCTCTTCCTCACCCACGCTGAAAGCCACCACCGGCACATCGGTCGCTTTCAGGCCAGCGTTGCCCAGCTCCTTGTAGAAC
>CAZGDZ010000255.1:2846-3808 GCA_964524855.1 uncultured Macromonas sp. | reverse complement strand
GCGGCACCGCCGTCATTCCTGTGTTTGCTGTGGGCCGCGCCCAAGAGCTGTTGCACGCCATTGCCCTGCTCAAAGCCCATGGTGTGCTGCCGCACAGCCTGCCCATTTACCTGGACAGCCCCATGGCCATCCACAGTACCGAGGCTTTCACCCGCCACCTGGGCGAACACCGGCTGAACGCCGCCCAGTGCAACGCGCTGGCCCACGCGGCCAAGATGGTGCGCACACCCGACGAGTCCAAAGCCATTGCCACCCACCACGGCCCCAAGGTGATTCTGGCGGCCAGCGGCATGGCCACCGGAGGGCGGGTGTTGCACCATCTGGTGCAGTACCTGGGCGACCACCGCAACCTGGTGGTGCTGACCGGCTACCAGGCGCCCGGCACGCGCGGCGCCACCTTGGCCAACGGCGGCGCCAGCCTGCGCATACACGGGCAAGACGTGGCGGTGCGTGCCGAGGTGGCACAACTGCAATCAGCCTCGGCCCACGCGGACGCGGGCCAGCTCATGCAGTGGCTGCGCGCCATCCCGGGCCAGCCGCACCGGGCGTTTGTGGTGCACGGCGACCAGGAAGCGTCAGATTGCCTGCGCCGCCGCATTGAAAACGAATTGCGTTGGCACGCCATGGCGCCGGAACATGGCTCCACCTGGGCGGTGTGCACAGTCGGCGGGTCAGGCCGGCTGGCAGTGGGTTTGCAAGAACGCCCACAACCTGTCGTCGTCGCAAAACGCCACGTTGAAGCGCAGCCATGGGCTGGGGGCCAAATCGGTGGTGAACAGGTGGCCGGGGCCGAGCAAAATGTCCTGCTCCGCCGCCTGGTAGGCCAGTTCGGTGGAGTTCGCCAACTGAGGGTGCCGGGCCCACAAAAACATGCCTGCCTTGGGTTCGTTGAACAGCTCAAAACCCAGCGCTTCCAGCTTTTCGGCCACCCGCTGGTGGGCTTGGGACAGTCTGTCGCGCAG
>CAZGDZ010000255.1:0-2836 GCA_964524855.1 uncultured Macromonas sp. | reverse complement strand
GGCAAATTCTGACGAGGTGAGACCCGAGATCATCTTCAACTGGGCCAGGTCTTCCAGCACGTCCGGGTGGGCTGCCACGTAGCCCACGCGCAGGTTGGGCGAAATGGTCTTGGAAAAGCTGCTGATGTAGACCACCCGCTGCAACTGGTCCAGGCTGGCCAGCGAGGGGCGGGGTTCCGGGTCCAGGTCGGCGTAAATGTCGTTTTCCACCACAATGAACTGGTGCCGTTCGGCCAGTTGCACCACCCGGTGCAGGTGCGACAGGTGCGCCACCGAACCGGTGGGGCTTTGCAGGCGCGGCTGGGTGAAAAACACCTTGGGCTGGTGCACCATCACCAGTTCTTCCAGCGCGGCCAGGTCGTAACCGTTGGGGGTGCGTGGCACGCCAATCAGCCGTGCGCCCAAAAACCGTAGCGAAAACAACAGGTTGGGGTAGCCCGGCTCGTCCACCAGCACCGCGTCGCCGGGCTGCACCAGGCGGCGGGCCACCATGTCCATGGCCTGACTGGAGCCGTTGGTCAGCAGCACCTGGTCGGCGCCCAGCACAATTTCCTGCTCGGCCAGCATGTCGCGCACCAGTTGGCGCAGGGGCAAAAAGCCTTTTGGTTCGCCGTAGCCGCCCAAGTCCACCGGGTCGGACGCGAGGCTGCGCAGGCTGCGGCGCAGGCCTTCTTCAAACAGCCATTCGCCGGGCAGCCAGCCGCAGCCGGGCTTCATGCGCAGGTTGCGGTTCTCGAACACGCGGCGCAGGTACCACATGGAGTCGAAGTTGTAATTGACCCCGGCCCGGCCGGGCGCGCTGGCATGCACTTCGCGCCGACGCACAAAAAAGCCCGAATGCGGGCGCGACACAAAGTAGCCCAGGGCCACCAGCCGGTCGTAAGCGTCCACCACGGTGTACACGCTCACCCCGTGGGCGTGGGCAAACTGGCGGATCGACGGTGCCTTGGCCCCTGGCCGCAGCGAGTTGGACTCGATCAAATCCCGAAATCCCTCCACGATTTGCATGACGAGTGGGGTGGAGTCTTGTGGATCGAGCGTGAACATGAAAACATTCGGGTTGGACTGTACCGGTCGGCCGTGCTGCACAGTGCGTTGGCAGCAGCGGCCTGTCTGTATATGTTAACGAGGCGGCCAGGGGCCCTACAGTGCAGTCTGGCCCAAGCGTGCTGACGCGCGGGCACGCCACCCAACAGGAGCCCACACCATGCACCGCGACCCCAACGTCACCGAAGCCAAAACCAACGCCACCTTGATGGCACGCCGCCGCGCCGCCCTGCCCGCCGGCCTGGGCCAAACCTACGAGGTGTTTGCCGAGCGCGCCGAGAACGCCGAGATTTGGGACGTGGAAGGCCGCCGCTACATCGACTTTGCCGGTGGCATTGCGGTGCTGAACACCGGCCACCGCCACCCCAAGATCGTGGAAGCCGTGAAGGCCCAGCTGGACCAGTACCACCACACCTGCTTCCAGGTGGTGGCGTACGAACCCTACGTGGAACTGGCCGAGCGCCTGATTGCCAAGGCGCCGGGCAACTTCGCCAAGAAGGCCTACTTCCTGTCCACCGGCGCCGAGGCGGTGGAAAACGCGGTGAAGATTGCCCGCGCCGCCACCAAGCGCCAGGCCGTCATCGCCTTCGGCGGCGGCTTCCACGGCCGCACGCTGCTGGGCATGGCGCTGACTGGCAAGGTGGCCCCGTACAAAGCGGGCTTTGGCCCCTTCCCGGCCGAGATCTACCATGCCGAATTCCCCAACCCGCTGCACGGCGTGAGCGTGGCCGACGCCATGCGTTCGGTGGAACACATCTTCAAATACGACGTGGAGGCCGAGCGCGTGGCCGCCATCATTCTGGAGCCGGTACAAGGTGAAGGCGGCTTCTACGTGGCGCCGCCCGAGTTTGCGCAGGCCCTGCGCGCGCTGTGCGACAAGCATGGCATTGTGCTGATTGCCGACGAAGTGCAGACCGGCGCTGGCCGCACCGGCACCTGGCTGGCCTGCGAACAGTGGGGCGTGGCGCCCGACCTCATCACCATGGCCAAGAGCATGGCGGGCGGCTTCCCGCTGTCGGCCGTGATTGGCAAGGCCGAGCTGATGGACAAGCCCCTGCCCGGCGGCCTGGGCGGCACCTACGCCGGCAGCCCCCTGGCCTGCGCCGCCGCGCTGGCCGTGCTGGACGTGTTTGACGAAGAACAACTGCTGGACCGCTCCAACGCCTTGGGCGAACGCCTGAAGGCCGGCCTGCGCGCCCTGGCGCAACACAACGTGGAAATTCAGGACGTGCGCGGCCTGGGCTCCATGATCGCCATCGAACTGTTTGAAGGCGGTGACCACGACAAGCCGGCGGCCGACCTGACCAAGCGCGTCTGCGCCGAGGCGCTGAAACGCGGCCTGGTGCTGCTGTCGTGCGGCGTGTACGCCAACGTCATCCGCATTCTGGTGCCCATCACCGCCAGCGACGCGCTGCTGGACGAGGGGCTGGCCATCATGGGTGAGGCGTTGAAGGCGGCGAAGGGTTGAGGCTTCGGCTACCCAAGTCTGAAACGAAAAAGGCCCGCGAGGGCCTTTGTCGTTTTTGGTGTCGCACAACCTTTGTTTTGCGACACTTTATTTGTCACCTGTAGCCTAACGTCCAAGTTCAGGGACGCGCCCCCGATAGACGGAGCGTCCCCTGCAACGCAGTGTTAGGTCTTGGGACATATGCTCCAGAGGCCAAGTACAAGACCGACAAGACCAAGAAACAGTCCTACGGCGCCGAGCCACGCGGCAACACGAACAACTATCTGTGGAGTTGACCCGGTTCCGTGGACACATCATGCTTTGTGTTCAAGGAGTCAGCAA
>CAZGDZ010000254.1:0-3815 GCA_964524855.1 uncultured Macromonas sp. | reverse complement strand
AAAACCCTGCGTCTGAAAGTAGGCGGCAATCTTGCCGCTTGCGCCCGGGCCCCGCGTCGTCAGGCCGACGAACACGTGTGCGCGATCCGCATCGCTGATGCGGTAGCTGAATTCGGTGACGTTGCGTGGCCCACCCGGCAGGCCGGCGATGGTTTCCAGTAGGCGCTTGAAGCTGCCACGCTCCTCGGGCAGGGTGATCGCGAACAGCGCCTCGCGTTCCTCGCCCACTTCGGCACGCTCGGCCACGAAGCGCAGGCGATCGAAGTTCATGTTGGCGCCGCACAAAATGGCGGCGTAGGTCTCGCCTTTGGTTTTGTTCGCCGCCACGTACTTCTTGATGGCCGCCACCGCCAGGGCGCCCGCCGGCTCCACGATGCTGCGGGTGTCCACAAAGATGTCTTTGATGGCGGCGCACACCGCGTCGGTGTCCACGGTGATGAATTCGTCCACCAGCCCGCGAGCGACGCGGAACGTCTCCTCGCCCACCTGCTTGACGGCGGTGCCGTCGCTGAACAGGCCCACGTCGGGCAGGTTCACCCGTTCGCCAGCGGCCACCGACCGCATCATGGCGGCCGAGTCGTTCATCTGCACGCCAATCACCTTGACGTCAGGCCGCACTGCCTTGATGTAGTTGGCCACACCGCTGATGAGGCCGCCGCCGCCGATGGCGACGAACACCGCGTCCAGCCGCTGGCTGCCCAGGCTTTGCAACTGGCGCAGCATTTCCATGGCGATGGTGCCTTGCCCTGCGATCACGTAGGGGTCGTCGAACGGGTGGACGAAGGTCAGGCTCTGTTCTTTTTCGAGCTTGAGCGAGTGTTGGTAAGCGTCGGAATAGCTGTCGCCGTGCAGCACCACCTCGCCGCCCAGCGCCTTGACCGCGTCGATTTTGACCTGCGGCGTGGTGGTGGGCATGACGATGACCGCTCGCGCACCCAGTTTGTGCGCGCCCAGCGACACGCCTTGTGCGTGGTTGCCGGCCGAGGCGCAGATGACGCCGCGCTTGAGCTGTTCGGGTGTGAGGTGGGCCAGCTTGTTGTACGCCCCGCGCAGCTTGAAGCTGAACACCGGCTGCTGGTCTTCGCGCTTGAGCAGCACCTGGTTGTGCAGGCGTCGGCTCAGGTTTTTGGCAGGCTCCAGTGCCGATTCCACCGCCACGTCGTACACACGGGCGGTGAGGATTTTGATCAGGTAGTCGGCCGGGGTCAGAGGGGCGGCTGCTGTGGGGTGCGATTCGACGGGCGGCTGGGCAGCAGCGCGTGAGGCTAGGGCTTTCTTGGGCATGGCGGCGCGGGGTGTAGGGGGCGAGTCAGAAAAGACGCGTCAGGGTTGAGGCAATGGGCGCGGGCGGCCGTCTTCGTCGATGGCCACGTAGGTCAGCGAAGCTTCGGTGACCTTGACGAACTGACCCTGGGCGCGGAAGCGTTCAGCGAACACCTCCACCTCCACCGTGACGGACGTTTTGCCGATGCGGGTGGCCGCGCTGTAGAAGCTCAATATGTCGCCCACCTTGACGGGTTGCTTGAAAATGAACTGGTTGACCGCCACCGTGGCGATGCGGCCCTGCGCCAGGCGGGCGGGCAGCACGGATCCGGCCAAGTCCACCTGTGCCATCACCCAGCCGCCGAAAATGTCGCCGTTGGCGTTGCAGTCGGCTGGCATGGGAATGACCTTGAGCACCAGTTCCTTGTCGGACGGCGCCAGCGGTGGTGTGCCACTTGGGGGCAAAATCGGAGCGTTCATCCCCTGATTGTCATCCATGCGCGACTTTTCCTCTGCGGGCCGGGCGCCCGCCTCGGCGCCGGCTCCGGCGGGCGGCCCATCGTCGGCCGCCGAACCCCGGTCCGACTGGGCGGTGCTGCGCCGCTTGCTGCCCTACCTGTGGCAGTACCGCTGGCGGGTGGCTGCGGCGCTGGGCTTCATGGTGGTGGCCAAGCTGGCCAACGTGGGCGTGCCGCTGCTGCTCAAGGAGCTGGTGGATGCACTCACCCCCGCACCCGGCCAGTCGCTGCTGGGCCTGCCGCCGGGCAGCGAGGCCTTGCTGGTGGTGCCGGTGGGCCTGCTGCTGGCCTACGGCCTGCTGCGGTTTTCCAGCACGCTGTTCACCGAGTTGCGCGAGCTGATCTTTGCCAAGGCCACCGAAGGCGCCACCCGCGCGATCGCGCTGCAGGTGTTCGGCCACCTGCACGAACTCAGCCTGCGCTTCCACCTGGAGCGCCAGACCGGTGGCATGACGCGCGACATCGAACGCGGCACGCGCGGCGTGCAGTCGCTCATTTCGTACTCGCTCTACAGCATCCTGCCCACGTTGCTGGAGGTGGTGCTGGTGCTGGCGTTGCTGGGCATCAAGTTCGAGCTGTGGTACGTCTGGACGACGCTGCTGGCCCTGGTGCTGTACGTGTTTTTCACCGTCAAGGTGACCGAGTGGCGCACCCAGTTCCGTCGCCACATGAACGAGATGGAGTCGGCCACGCAGACCAAGGCCATCGACTCGCTGCTGAACTACGAAACCGTCAAGTACTTCAACAACGAGGCCTTCGAAGGCCGCCGCTACGACGAGGCGCTGGAGCGGCTGCGCCGTGCCCGCCTCAAAAGCCAGGCCACACTGTCCATGCTCAACGCAGGGCAGCAGCTCATCATCGCCACCGCGCTGGTGGCCATGCTGTGGCGCGCCACCGTGGGCGTGACCAGCGGCGCCATGACGCTGGGCGACCTGGTGATGATCAACGCCTTCATGATCCAGCTCTATATCCCGCTGAACTTCCTGGGCGTGCTTTACCGCGAAATCAAGCAGGGCCTGACCGACCTGGACAAGATGTTCACCCTGCTGGACAAGGAGCGCGAGATCGCCGATGCCCCCGGCGCCCAGCCGCTGCGGCTGGACGGCCCGCCCGAGGTGCGGTTCGAGAACGTGCACTTCGCCTACGAGCGCGAGCGGGAAATCCTGCATGGCGTGAGCTTCACGATCCCGGCGGGTAAAACGGTGGCGGTGGTGGGGCCGTCGGGGTCCGGCAAGTCCACGCTGGCGCGGCTGCTCTACCGTTTCTACGATGTAGGCCGCCCCGGTGACCCTGCCGATGGCTCCGAAGGGCGCATCACCATCGCGGGCGAAGACATCCGCACCGTCACCCAGGGCAGTGTGCGCCGAGCCATCGGCATCGTGCCGCAGGACACGGTGCTGTTCAACGACACCATTGAGTACAACATCCTCTACGGGCGGCCCGACGCCGGGCACGACGAAGCGGTGAAGGCGGCCCAGGCTGCGCACATCCATGGCTTCATCGAACGGCTGCCCAAGGGTTACCAGACCATGGTGGGCGAGCGCGGGCTCAAACTGTCGGGCGGGGAAAAGCAGCGCGTCGCCATTGCGCGCACCCTGCTCAAGAACCCGCCGATCCTGATTTTTGACGAGGCCACCTCGGCGCTGGACAGTGCCAACGAACGAGCCATCCAGGCCGAATTGAAAAGCGTGGCGCGTCACAAAACCACGCTGGTCATCGCGCACCGCCTGTCCACCGTGGTGGATGCGCACGAAATCATCGTGCTGGAGCACGGCACCATCGTCGAACGCGGGCGCCACACCGACCTGCTGGCCGCTGGCGGCCGTTATGCCGAAATGTGGGCCTTGCAGCAAAGCGGGGGCGAGGCCGGTGAGGCCGACCCTGTGCCCGCGCTGTCGTCCCACGCCATACCCGGAGGCCCACATGGACACCAAGTGGCTTGAAGACTTCGTCAGCCTCGCCGAAACCCGCAGTTTCAGCCGTTCAGCCCAGTTGCGGCACTTCACGCAGCCCGCGTTCTCGCGGCGCATCCAG
>CAZGDZ010000253.1:0-3841 GCA_964524855.1 uncultured Macromonas sp. | reverse complement strand
GATCCGCAAAGCCGTGGACATGGCGATGCGCCTGATGGGCGAGCAGTTCGTGACCGGCGAAACCATCGAGCAGGCGCTGCGCCATGCCCGCCTACAGGAAGCGCTGGGCTTTCGCTACTCCTACGACATGTTGGGCGAAGCGGCGCTGACGGCCGCCGACGCGCAACGCTACCTGCAAGCCTACGAGGCCGCCATCCATGCCATCGGCCGGGCGGCGGCGGGCCAGGGCGTGCACGGCGGGCCGGGCATATCCATCAAGCTGTCGGCGCTGCACCCGCGCTACAGCCGCGCCCAGTACCAGCGGGTGCAAGACGAGCTCTCCCCCCGCCTGCGGCACCTGGCCTTGCTGGCCCAGCAGTACCAGATCGGCCTCAACATCGACGCCGAGGAGGCCGACCGGCTCGAACTCTCGCTCGACCTGCTGGAGCGGCTGTGCTTTGAGCCGGAGCTGCGCGGGTTCGACGGCATCGGCTTCGTCATCCAAGCCTACCAAAAGCGTTGCCCAGCGGTGATCGAGGTGCTGATCGACCTGGCCCGGCGCAGTGGCCACCGCCTGATGGTGCGGCTGGTGAAAGGGGCGTACTGGGACAGCGAAATCAAACGCGCCCAGCTCGACGGCATGGACGGCTACCCGGTCTACACCCGCAAGGCCCACACCGACGTGGCGTACCTGGCCTGTGCGCGCCAGTTGCTGGCCGCGCCAGACGCGGTGTACCCCCAGTTCGCCACCCACAACGCCCACACGCTGGCCGCCATTTACCACTTGGCCGACCCGGCCCGCTACCACCCGGCGCAGTACGAATTCCAGTGCTTGCACGGCATGGGCGAGCCGCTGTACGAACAGGTGGTGGGCCCCCAAGGCCTGAACCGCCCCTGCCGCATTTACGCCCCCGTGGGCACCCACGAAACACTGCTGGCCTACCTGGTGCGGCGCTTGCTGGAAAACGGCGCCAACACCTCCTTCGTGCACCAGATGGCGGACCCCGCCCTGCCGCTGGAAACGCTGGTGCAAGACCCGGTGGAAGCGGTGGCAGCCGCCGCCGCGCGCGAAGGCCGTTGCGGCCTGCCCCACCCCGGCATCCCCCTGCCAGTGGCCTTGTATGGCCCCGCCCGCGCCAACTCCACCGGCTGGGATTTGGCCTGCGAGCCCCAACTGCTGCGCCTGCACCACCAGTGGCAGGCCGACGCGGCCCACCGCTGGGACGCCGCCCCCCTGCTGGCCACCGAATTGACTGGCGATGACACCGCCCCCGCCAGCGCGCCCATTCGCAACCCAGCCCACCACCAGGACACCGTGGGCGAGGTGCGCGAAGCCAGCCTGGCTGAAGTGGCCCATGCGGTACAGCACGCGACCGACTTTGCACCGCAGTGGGCCAGCGTGCCCGCCACCGAACGGGCCGCCACGCTGGACCGCGCCGCCGACGCCTTGCAGACCGCGATGCCGCGCCTGATGGGCCTGCTGATGCGCGAAGCCGGCAAGACCGCCGCCAACGCAGTGGCCGAGGTGCGCGAAGCCATCGACTTTCTGCGCTACTACGCCGCCCAGGTGCGGCACGACTTCCACAACGACACCCACCGCCCGCTGGGGCCGGTGGTGTGCATCAGCCCCTGGAACTTCCCGCTCGCCATCTTCGCTGGGCAGGTGGCTGCCGCACTGGCTGCGGGCAACACCGTGCTCGCCAAACCCGCCGAACAAACCCCGCTGGTGGCGGCCGAAGCGGTGCGCCTGCTGTGGCAGGCCGGCGTGCCGCGCGCCGCGCTGCAACTGCTGCCCGGGCGCGGCGAAACCGTGGGTGCCGCGCTGGTGGGCGACGCCCGGGTGCAGGGCGTGATGTTCACCGGCTCCACCGAGGTGGCGCGGCTGCTGCAGCGTACTCTGGCCCAGCGCCTGGGTCACAACGGGGCGCCCGTTCCACTGATTGCGGAAACCGGCGGCCAGAACGCGATGATCGTGGATTCGTCCGCACTGACCGAGCAGGTGGTGAGCGACGTGGTGGCGTCGGCCTTTGACAGCGCTGGCCAGCGTTGCTCGGCCCTGCGGGTGCTGTGCGTGCAAGAGGAAGCCGCCGACCGCGTGCTGGAGATGCTGCGCGGCGCCATGGCCGAACTGCGCATCGGCCAGCCGACCCAGCTCGCCACCGACGTGGGTCCGGTGATCGACGCCGAAGCGCGCGATGGCATCGAATGCCACATTGCCACGCTGCGCGCCCGGGGGCACCGGGTGCACCAGGCCACTCCCAGCTCGCCCGCCGAACTGGCGCACGGCACTTATGTGCCGCCCACGCTGATCGAAATCAACCAAATCGGCGAACTGGAGCGCGAGGTGTTCGGCCCGGTGCTGCACGTGCTGCGCTACCGCCGCAGCGAGTTGCCACAACTGATCGAGCAGATCAACGCCACCGGCTACGGCCTGACGCTGGGCCTGCACACCCGGATCGACGAAACCATTGCCCAAGTGACGGCGCAGGCGCAAGCGGGCAACCAGTACGTCAACCGCAACATGGTGGGCGCCGTGGTGGGGGTGCAGCCGTTCGGCGGCGAAGGCCTGTCGGGCACCGGCCCCAAGGCCGGCGGGCCGCTGTACCTGTACCGCCTGCTGGCCCAACGCCCGCACGATGTGCTGGACCGCGCCATCCGCTTTGCCGGCGGCAGCGACTGGACCCAACCCGTGACGCTGGCCGGCCCCACCGGCGAGGCCAACACCTACCGGCTGCAAGCGCGCCACACCGTGCTGTGCCTGGCCCACGACACGGCCGACCTGCGGACCCAATGGGCCGCCGTGCAGGCGGTGGGCGCCCGCGCAGTGTGGCCCACCACCGCCCAGGCGGTGTGGGAGCAACTACCGGCCGATGCACGCGCCCAGATCGCGCTGGTGACCGACTGGGCCAGCGCGCCAGTGACTTTGGATGTGGTGCTGCACCACGGCAGCGCGGCCGAACGGCTGGCGTTGCAACAGCAACTGGCACAACGGCCCGGCCCCATCGTTGGCCTGGTGGCGCTGGACCCCGGCAACCCCACCGTGCCGCTGGAGCGGCTGGTGGTGGAACGCTCCTTGAGCGTGAACACCGCCGCTGCTGGTGGCAACGCCACCTTGATGACCCTGGACTGAGGCGACAATGCCCGCTCAACCACACCCAAGGGGATGACGATGAGCAAAGTGGCCATGGTGACCGGGGCCAGCGCCGGCATAGGCAAAGCCTGTGCCTTGGCGCTGCTGGCCGAAGGCTGGCAAGTGTTTCTGGTCGGGCGGCGCGAAGAAGCCTTGCGCACCGTGGCGGGCCAAGCGGCCGATGCCGCACATGCGACAAGCGCCTTAGGCGCCGGGCTGGCCCACATCGTGCCGGCCGATGTGAGCGACGCGACCGAAGTGGCGCACGCCTTTGCCGCCGTTCGCGAACGTTGCGGCCGGCTCGACCTGCTGTTCAACAACGCGGGCGTGTTCACACCCGGCCGCACACCCGATGCCATGCCGCTGGACGACTGGCACCGGTCGGTCAACGTCAACCTGAACGGCGCGTTCTACTGCCTGTCGCAAGCCTTCAAGCTGATGCGCGAACAAACGCCACAAGGCGGGCGCATCATCAACAACGGCTCCATCTCGGCGCATGCGCCGCGGCCGGGCAGCATTGGCTACACCACCACCAAACACGCCATGACCGGCATGACCAAAGCCGCCGCACTGGATGGCCGCGCCTTCAACATCGCGGTGGGTCAGATCGACATTGGCAACGTGGCCAGCGACATGACCACGGCCATGGCTGCCGGCGTCTTGCAAGCCGACGGCAGCGTGCGCGCAGAAGCGCGGATGGAGATGGACGCTGTGGTGGAGACCTTCATGACC
>CAZGDZ010000252.1:0-3842 GCA_964524855.1 uncultured Macromonas sp. | reverse complement strand
GACACCGCCGAAGCCACAATGCCCCAGCCCGTGCCCCCGTAATACAAGCCCAGCAGCAAACCACTGCGTTGCGGCCAGTGCGCCCCCAACCGCGCAGCCAGCAAGCCCCCGGCAATGAACACCCAGGCACTGGCCAGCCCGGCCAGCAGGCGCTGCGCCATCAACGGCGTGGCGTCCACAAAAAAGCCGCTGCCCGCCATGAACACGCTGGCCAGCGCCGCGCCCCACAGCAACAGGCGCCCGGGGCCCACGCGCCGCATCAGCCACGGCGTGCTCAGCGCCCCCAACAGGTAACCCATGGCGTTGAAGGTGTTCATGGCACCGGCCAGGGTGTAGCTCCAGCCCAGGTCCTCGCGCATGGGCGGCAGCAGCAGCCCATAGGCAAAGCGCGTCACCCCCAGCGACACGGCAGCCCCCAGCGACAGCACCAGGGCCAGCCACAGGCCGCCACGCTCGGCGGTGGAAGAAGGGGTCAAAGCGGACCTGTCGGGCAAGGTGGACATGGTTCCGCATTCTGCGGCAAGCCCCCTTAAGCTGTGGCCTCATGAGTGACACCACCGTGCCCCACCCACTGCTGGCACCGCTGTTCGAAGCCGAACGCCAGCGCTTCATCGCCGCCCACCCGCAATCGCTGGCCCTGTCGCAACAGGCGCAGGCGCACTTCCTGTTCGGCGTGCCCATGCACTGGATGCGCGACTGGCCCACCCCCGCCACGCTCTTCGTGCGGCAGGCCTTTGGCGTCACCCTGGAATGCGCCGACGGCGTGCACTACACCGACTTCTGCCTGGGCGACACCGGCGCCATGTTTGGCCACAGCCCCGCCCCCGTGGCCGAAGCGATTGCCCGCCAGGCCGCGCGCGGCCTCACCTGCATGCTGCCCGCCACACCAACGCCCGAGGTGGGCGAGCTGCTGGCACAGCGCTTCGGGCTGCCCGTGTGGCAACTGGCCATGACGGCCAGCGACGCCAACCGCTTCGTGCTGCGCTGGGCGCGCGCCGTGACGCGCCGCCCCCAGTTGCTGGTGTTCGACGGCTGCTACCACGGTGCCGTGGACGACACCCTGGTGGACAGGGACCCGGCCACCGGCCAGACACTACCACGCCCTTCGGTGCTGGGGCAGGTGCACAACCACCACAACTACACGCGCGTGGTGCCCTTCAACAACCTTCAGGCGCTGGAAGCCGCACTGGCCGACGGCCAGGTGGCCGCACTGCTGGCCGAACCCGCCCTCACCAACTTTGGGCTGGTACCGCCCGAGCCAGGCTTCTGGGAAGCGGCCCAAGCCCTGTGCCACCGTTACGGCACCCTGCTGGTGCTGGACGAAACCCACACCCTCTCCAGCGGCCCCGGCGGCTACACCCGCACCCACGGCCTGCAGCCCGACCTGCTGGTGGTGGGCAAAGCTGTGGCCGGGGGCCTGCCCTGCGCCGTTTATGGTTTCACCGAAAACATGGCGCAGCGCATGCACCACGCCAAGGAAAGCGCACCGGAAGGGCACAGCGGCATCGGCACCACGCTCACCGCCAACCCACTCACCCTGGCTGCGCTGCGCGCCGCGCTGGAACACCTGCACACCCACGAGGCCTACGGCCACATGCTTGACCGTGCAGAGGCACTGGAAACCGGGCTGGTGCAACGCATCCAGACCGCAAGGCGCCCCTGGACCGTCACCCGCCTGGGCGCACGCATGGAACTGCAGTTCATGCCCCGCACCCCGCGCAGCGCACAGGACGTGCGCGACATGGGCCAGCCCGAACTGGAGGCCTACACCCACCTCTTCATGCTCAACCGGGGCGTGCTGCTCACGCCCTTTCATAGCATGATGCTGTGCTCACCCGCCACCAGTGCGGAAGACGTGCAGCAACTGCTGCGCAACTTCGACGAACTGCTGGCCACGCTGCCCGTTTGAGCAGCGCAGCGTCAGGAACCGTCAGCCGCCCAACCCAATCGGCGCAGGCGCGTCGTGCAGAATCCGCTGGAACAATTTTTCGTACAAAGGTTGGGGCGCGTGCTGGCCGGTGAGGGGGTCTTGGTTGCTCGCAAACGCCTCGTCCAGTGCGGCCCAGTCTTCTGCGCTGAAATGCTTTTCAGCCACGGGCAGGATGTGGGCTTCCTCGGTGCGCATGTGCTCCAGGTAAAAACCGATGTACCGGTCCAGCGCCTGCACAAACTCCTGACGTCGGCTGACGCCCAGCAGCTTCCACGCGAGCAACTGGTGCTGCAAAGACCGCACCGACGATTCACCCCGGATGTGATCCTGCTCCAGCCGTTCGATCACGTCCATCGCCGACGGCGACAGGCGCGCCACCCGCGGGAACAACAGGTTCGATTCCTTGGGGTGGTGCAGCCGCTCCGGAAACTCATCGATGTAGAACAGCATCGCCTGCACCGTGTCAAAGAAGTTCTGCTCGTCGCCGCCGGCACCCTGGCGCACCAGCTGTTGCAGAGAACGCAGCATGGCCTCCAGCGCCATGTGTTCGTCGCGGATGATGCGCAGGGATTCGGGGGTGGACATGGCCATGGTCTCCTTCAATGCAGCAAGGATGACAGCCCAGCCACCCACGGGTGTTGATGCAGGTCAAGCGATCCACATCAAGGCCGCCAGCGTTTGAGCAGCAGCGCGTTGGTGACCACGCTCACCGAACTCAGGGCCATGGCCGCGCCCGCGACCACGGGGTTCAGGTAACCCAACGCTGCCAGCGGAATGCCCGCCACGTTGTAGACGAAGGCCCAGAACAGGTTCTGGCGAATCTTGCCCACGGTGCGCCGCGAGATGTCCAGCGCCGCAGACACCAGCAACGGGTCGCCGCGCATCAGGGTGATGCCCGCTGCGTGCATGGCCACGTCGGAGCCGCCCTGCGCGTGGCTCATGGCCATGCCCACATCGGCAGCGGCCAGGGCGGGCGCGTCGTTCACCCCATCGCCCACCATGGCCACGCGGTGCCCGCCTGCCTTGAGTTCGGCCACGCGCGCGGCCTTGTCACCTGGCAGCACCTCGGCCAGCACCTCGCCTTCCTCGGGCCGCAGGCCCAGACGGCGGGCCATGGCTTCGGCCGCACCCCGGTTGTCGCCCGAAATCATGGTCAGCCGCAACCCCCGCGCGCGCAACTCGGCCACCGCCTGCGCGGCACCGGGTTTGGGTTCATCGGCAAAGGCCATCAAGGCCAGTGGCACCACCCGGGCGGGCTCGGCACCGGGTTCATCGCACTGCCCCACGGCCAGCGCAGACACGGTGGCACCTTCGGCTTGCAGCGCGCGGGCCTGTTCGGCCAGCGGCCCCAGCGCCACACCCAGTTCTTCCATCCAGCGCAGACTGCCCACGTAGATCCAGGTGCCCTGCACCCGCCCGCGCGTGCCCCTACCGGGCACGGACTGCACGTCCTCTGCAGTCTGCGCGTCGGTGGATGAAGCGGCGGCGGCCTGCACCACGGCACGGGCCAGCGGGTGTTCGCTTTGTGCCTGCAAGGCAGCCGCTGTCTGCAGTGCACCTGCCTCGTCCACACCCTCGGCAGGCACCAGCTTCACCAGCCGGGGTTCGCCCACGGTGAGCGTGCCCGTCTTGTCAAAGGCCACGGTATCCACATGGTGCGCCACTTCGAGCGCCTCTGCGTCCTTGATGAGGATGCCGTGCCTGGCGGCCACGCCTGTGCCTGCCATGATGGCCGCCGGTGTGGCCAGGCCCAGCGCACAGGGGCAGGCAATCACCAGAACGGCCACGGCATGCAGCAACGCCCCTTCCAGGGGGGCGCGCTGCCACAGCCACCACGCCAGGAAGGTGACCAGCGCAATCACCAGCACCGCCGGTACAAACACGGCTGCCACCTGGTCCACCATGCGCTGCA
>CAZGDZ010000251.1:0-3852 GCA_964524855.1 uncultured Macromonas sp. | reverse complement strand
TGAAGGCGAAGCTAGAGCCCAGGTAGCTGGGCACCTTGCCACCGGTCATGGCAAAGAATATCAGGGTGCCAATGCCGCTCATCAATATGGCCACGTTGGCGTCAAACCCCATGAGGATGGGGGCCAACACCGTGGCGCCGAACATGGCGATCAGGTGCTGCACGCCCATCACCGCCGTTTGCGGCCAGGGCAAACGCTCGTCGGGCCCGATGACGCCGCCGGCCTGCAGCGCCGCGTCGGATTTTTCTGTCCACTGGAACATGGGTCCTCACTCCTTGATGGTTGAATGGTGGCGAGATTCTGCCTGTGCGCCCATCGCTGTTGCAAGCTGCGTACCAGACCCGACGTCGCGCAGGTGATACCCGGTCAGCGTGCACAATGTGGGTTCTGCCCCTTGAGCTTCCACCGTGACACAGCACCTCCACGACGAACTGGACCACGCGCAACGCCGTGGCGCCGTTCGCGACATCGTCATCCCCCCTTGCCCGGAACTGCTGCGCCAGTTGCAGGAAGCGACCGCCCACGGCGAGCCCGACATCACCGCCATCGACCGCATTGCCAGCGCCGACGTGGCCATGGCGGCGGCCTTGATCCGCCAAGCCAACAGCGCCCTGTATGCCCTGGCCTACCCGGTGCAGACGGTGGGCCAGGCACTCACCGTGATGGGGGTGCGCCCCTCGGTCCAACTGCTGACCGGCTTCCTGAGCCGGCAAGCACTCAACTTCCAGTCACCGCTGCTCGCCCATTTCTGGGAAACGTCCACCCGCCGCGCTCTGGCCTGCGAACACATAGGCCACCAGCTCTATGGCATGGACCCCGGGCTGGCTTACAGCTTCGGCTTGTTCTGCCACGTCGGCATGCCGGTGATGCTGCGCGGCGTCAAAGGCTACGGCAGCACCATCGCCGAAGCGCTGGCCCGCAAGGACCGCACCTTCACCCAGACCGAAAACGCCAACCACCGGACCGACCACGCGGTGGTGGGCGCCATCGTGGCGCGCACCTGGCGCCTGCCCGACGCGGTGGCGATGGCGATCCGCCTGCACCACGACTTCACCAGCCTGGACGACGCGCGCTTCAGCGACAGCGTGCGCCACCTGGTGGCCATGGGCTTGATGGCCGAGCGGCTGGTGCAACTGCACGAGGCGGTGAACGACCCGGCCGACTGGGCCCGCCATGGCGCCGCTTGCCTGGCCCACCTGCAAGTGAGCGAAGCAGAACTGGAGCATTGGGTGGACGAGCTGCACCCCGTATTCGAGGCCGTCAACCTGGCCTGAACCCGGGCCGCCTCAGAGCGGGTACTCGGTGTAAAAACGCCCGCCATGGTAGAGCAGCGGCGCGACATCGGTGCGGTGGCTGCAACGCTCCACCTCGCCCACAAAAATGATGTGGTCGCCCTCTTCGTACTGGCTGCGGTTGAAGCATTCAAACACCGCCACCGCGCCTTCCAGCAAGGGCGCCCCGCTGGCCCCCAACTGGTAGGGCACGCCCTCCCAACGGTCCACCCCCCGGGCGGCAAAGCGCTGCGCCAGATCGCGCTGATGCGCCCCCAGCACATGGATGGCGTAGTGACTGCCCGAATGGAACACCGGCAGCGACTGCGACTGCTGCGACAGGCTCCACAGCACCAGCGGCGGTGCCAGCGACACCGAATTGAAGGAATTGGCCGTCAGCCCCACCAGCGTGCCATCGTCGGCCTGGGCGGTGACGATGGTCACACCCGTGGCGAAACGCCCGAGCGCCGCGCGAAAAGTGTCGCGATCGGGGGTAACCAGGACGGGGGGGGATGAAGGCATCTGAACAACGTGGGTGGGCATGCGAACGTGTGTTGATTATGGCCTCGCCGCCCTGCGCCCGCCGCCCTGGGCCGCAATGGCCTGCACGGCACCGGGGAGGTTTGTGCGCTATCATGTTTTCAAACATAACCGTCACCGAGGGAACCACCACCATGAACCGGCACCGTCGCCTGTTGTTGGGCAGCTTGCTGACCTTCCCTGCGGTCACAGCCTGGAGCCAAGCCGCTCTGGCGCGGCCGTCAGGCCCGGTGGTGGTGACCGTGACCGGTGCGATCCGGCACACCAACCGCGACAAAACCGCCGTGTTCGACCTGGACATGCTGGAAGCGCTGCCGCAACGCACCCTGCGCACCGCCACTCCGTGGCACAGTGGCGTGGTCACCTTCACCGGCCCCACGGGCGTCGCTTTTCTGGAAACGGTCGGAGCCACCGGGCAGACACTGGTGATCACCGCGCTGAACGACTACAAGGTGCGCGTGCCGGTGCAAGACCTGCGCGAGCGAGGCGTGGTGCTGGCCACCCGGCTCAACGGGGAACGCATGCGGGTGCGCGACAAAGGGCCGCTGTTCCTCATCTACCCCTTCGACGACGACCCTGCGCTGAAAAGCGAAGCGTATTTCAACCGCTCGATCTGGCAGATCAAGACCATCCACGTGGAGTGAGCGCTTGAGCCAGCCTGCGCCCACCCCCGATGAAACGGTCTCGCGCACGGTGCTGAAACGCCCGGGACGGTGGTTTCGGCTGGCGTTCGTGGTGCTGCCGGTGTCTGCGGCGGCCCTGATCATCGGCTGCCTGTACCTGCTGGCCGTGCTGCAACAAGAATCGGACGAGACCGCCACCGCTGCGCAAGACAGTGGCATGTGGGTGGCCTACCAGCTGGAGCGGGAAAACAGCCGCTACATCCACACCTTTGAGCGTTTCGCCAGCCGTGAGCCCCTGCTGCCCGGTGAACCGCCCCCCGAATGGGCCGATGTGGAAATGCGGTTTGAAATCCTCTACAGCCGGCTGGTCAGTCTGGAGGGTTCCAGCATGAGCAACATGGTGTCGGAATACGACATCGTGCGCCGGCACCGCAACGAGGTAACGGCCCTGATCCACCGCATGGACGCGATCATGGGGCTCGGCCCGGCCGACGCGCTCGCCCGCCAGAGTGAGCTGCAACTGCTGTCGGAAGACTTGCGGCTGACCGCCGAAAAAATGTTGCTTGAAGTGGTGGATTTTCGCGGCATCAGCAGCGCCCAACAACGCAGCGAAAGCCTGGCCGTCTACCAGCAGTTGGCCATCCTGATCGTGGTGCTGGCGCTGGCGGTGGTGCTGTTCGTCACCCTGCTGTTGCAGCAGATGCAGTCGGTGCGCAAGGCGTTTGTGCAGCTCGACCGGCTGACCGCCGACCTGCGCGATGCGGCGCAAAAGGCCGAAGGTTCCTCACGCAGCAAGAGCCAGTTCCTGGCCAACATGAGCCACGAAATCCGCACACCCATGAACGCCATCATGGGCATGCTGAAGCTGCTCAAAAGCACTGGCCTGCAGCCCCGGCAGGCCGACTACGCCGACAAGACCGAAGAAGCCGCCCGCTCGCTGCTGGGCATCCTCAACGACATTCTCGACTTCTCGAAGGTGGAGGCCGGCAAGCTGGCGCTCGACCCTCAACCCATGGCATTGGACCAATTGCTGCGCGAGCTGGCCCACATCATGGTCAACAACCTGGGCCACAAGCGGATCGAGCTGCTGTTCGACCTCGACCCGCATCTGCCCAAAGTCATCGTGGGCGATGCGCTGCGGCTCAAGCAGGTGCTGATCAACTTGGCCGGCAACGCGATCAAGTTCACCCCCGAGGGCGAGGTGCGGCTGCGGGTTCAGGTGCTGCACGATGACGCCGAACCACCGCACCGGGCACGGCTGCGGTTCGAGGTGTGCGACACCGGCATCGGCATGACGCCGGAACAACAGACGCAGGTGTTTGAAGGTTTCTCGCAGGCCGACGCCTCCACCGCGCGGCGCTTTGGCGGCACGGGTCTGGGCCTGTCGATCAGCCGGCGGCTGGTGGACATGATGGGCG
>CAZGDZ010000250.1:0-3863 GCA_964524855.1 uncultured Macromonas sp. | reverse complement strand
GGTGCCCGAGAAGCGCGAGCCGCCGTGTGGCAGCGATCACGAAAACCGGGCGCGCAAACGCCCACGATTCCGGGAATTTTGTCCTCGTTTTGCCTAGGGGAAACTCGTGCCAATTGTAATGATCAGTGAGTCTTTACTGTCCCGAGCGACCGCGCGTGACGGGCGCATCCTCCGTGACCGGGTGTTGTCGGGCTTCTGTGTGCGCCTGAATGCTCGCAAGCGCACCTTCATGGTGGCCACCAGCGTCAAGGGCGAACAGTTCCGCATGATGCTGGGGCATTGGCCGATGATCAGCGTGAACGAGGCACGCACCCAAGCCCTGGAAATCTTGCGCCAGTGCCGCAATGGTGAACGCCCGAGCCGGTCAGCACCAGCGCCTCTTCCCACGCTACGTGAAGCAAGGGACATCTATTGCACGGTCAAGAAGATCAAACCGTCGAGCCAGAAGCGTTACGACTCGTTCTTGCGGACTCACTTTGGTGATTGGATGGACCGCCCAGTCAGCGACCTTGGGCATCCCGAGTTCATCACCCACTGTCATGACTTTGCCCAAACCCGTGGGGCCGCCTTGGTCGAGTTGGGGCGCGGTGTCATTGGCGCCATCGTCCGCTACGTCAACGCCGTGCATGGGCTGACTCTGGCCTCTCCCTTCGTCAAGCTGGCTGGAGCAGGTCTGATGCCGGAGCGGGCCAAGCCCCGTGCGCGACGACTCCAAGAGTCTGAACTGCCGGCGTGGAGAGCCGCCGTGGACAAGCTGGGCGAGCGCCAGCGGGACTTCCTGCTTTTAACGCTCTACACGGGCCTCAGACGCAATGAATGCAGGGAGCTACTGCGCCAGCAAATAAACCTCACCACGGGCGTTTTAACCATCCCCACGACGAAGAATGGCAAGCCCCACTCCCTGCCCATCACGCCGGTCATGGCAGAGATTCTGGAGCGCCGGTGCGCGGGCTTGAATCCCGAGGATGAACTGTTCGCGGGCGTCAGTGCGGAACACCTCTACAACATGGCCATGCGGATCGGTTCGCCGCGCTTCATGCTGCATGACCTGCGCAAGCTGTTGGCGACGGTTGGCGAGAAGGTGGGGGTGGGTGACGCTGTGCTGCGCCGCCTCTTGAACCACACCGCGCCCAAGACCGATGTGCTGCACCGGCACTATGTGGGGCTGGGGGTCGAGGATGTTCGGGTGGCGCTGGAGCAGATTCAGAGCGAGCTGGAAAGCCTTCAGATCAAACACCCTCAGCAAGGGGGCTAGAAGCCCCTACAAGCCGTCATTCCGGCGCCCCCTCACCCACTACGGAAAACGCTGTGGCGGTGTTCTGCGGCCTCTGAAAAAAATACATCGAAATAAGCGAAGGCTGACTAAAGTTGTTTGTATCTCAACTCTTGAAAGGCCCGCAGCCATGCACACACAACCTAATGCCAACAGATACTCGGAAGTCCATATTGACTACAGCGAGTTCCGGCATCACGCGACGATTGACTACATCGAAATCAGGCTGGACTCGTCGGTCCCGAGCAACCTGGACACCGTGCGCAAGCGGCTGGGCGTTCCGTATGCCAAGCCACTTGACGCTGGTCCAGGCGGTGCCGCCACCCAGTTTCATGCTCGCTTCTACGATCTGGCGTCATGGCACCACATCACCGAGAGCATCGAACGCTTCACGGTTGACCACCCGTTGACCTGCCCGCCCAAGGTCACGCGAATTGAAGTCGCCTTTGATGCCTACCACCGCATGAACAACCGCGACGCGCTGGCGGCGATGACCCGTCGCTTCTACAAATACGCCACGACCTTGGTAGACCCCAAGCACCGGATGACCAACGGCATCGAAACGTTCGACCCCAGACCCGTCACATTGGCCAACAGGCACATTGTCGAGGGGTTCAACATCTACGTAGGCAACAAAGGCAACGAACGGTTGCAGCACATCTACCTGAAGGAGAAAACCTACCAAGACGGTGAAGCGATCCCGTTGCCGCCATCCGAGCACCGCGCCCGAACCGAGATCACACTGAGTGGCAACGCCTTGCCGTTGACAGACCTTCAAGACTGGGGAACGTATGACTTCACACAGCTGGCCGGTTACTTCAAGTTCCGCAAGCTGAAGCCCAACCTGAATCGGTTCGTATGCCACGCTGTCATGGCCATGAGCCAGGTAGGAGAGAAACGTCCTCGGGTCCGACAGAATCGAACCATCAGGCAATACTCTCCCGCAACGGTTGCAGACACCAAGCTGAATGCTCTTGCATACTCTGCCTTGAGGGAGTTGACCAAGAGAATGAACAAGACACCTGTTCAGATGAAGGAACAGGCAGTAAGTATTTGATGACTTACTAAGTCATAAGGGCGGAAGCACTTTCCCGCTTGGAATCAACGACTTGCAAAGGCCGTTACCACGGAAAAACGGTGCAAGCGGTGTTTCCGCCCAGACCCAAGAACTATAAGGATCGTTGGACCCGGCGCCGATTGACACAATGTCTACCCCCAGCCCTTGCGCCCCCTTCTAGGACTTCGGTCGGCTGGGGAAGCTACCCTCAAAGTCCCGCTGAGGGTAGATTTACGGTAGACATACGGTTGCTTTGACTATCACGCCAACGACCGCTGGCGGCACCATCCTCGCCGATACAACAGGTCCGGCGCGGCTCCTTGTCGGCCCCATGCTGGCGTCCTATCGTCTGTCCACACACAGGACGTTCGTCCTTAAACGTGGACACCGAAGGAGCCAACATGCAAGACAGCTACATCACCTATTACCGCGTCAGCACCCAGAAGCAAGGGGCTTCCGGTCTCGGGCTTGAAGCCCAGCGTCAAGCCGTTGCGGGATACCTCTCAGAACGCGCCAGAACGGTCTTGGCCGAGTTTGTGGAAGTGGAGACCGGAAAGGGTAGCAACGCCCTCGAAAAGCGCCCACAGCTTCGTTTGGCGCTGGAGCAGTGCAAGCGCACCGGCTCCAAGCTGTTGATCGCCAAGCTGGATCGCTTGGCCCGTAACGTTCACTTCGTGTCGGGGCTGATAGAGACCGGCGTGGACTTCATCGCGGCAGACATGCCCAACGCGAACAAGGTCATGATCCAGATGCACGCGGTCATGAGCGAGTGGGAGCGGGATCAGATCAGCGAGCGCACGAAAGCTGCGCTGGCGGCTGCGAAGGCTCGGGGCGTTGTGTTAGGTGCTACCGGTCCGGACAACCTGCAGCGGTGCAATGAGCAACGCCAACAAGAGGCACAGGCGTTTCGAGAGCGGTTGCAACCCGTGCTGGCGGGCTTGATTGCACAGGGGCTGAGCCGGCGTGCCATGGTAGAGAGGTTGAACGACTTGGGCATCAAGGCTCCGATGGGTGGCAAATGGTCGCTGAGTTCCGTTCAAAGACTAGCGACATCTTCCCAACATAGCTAGTCCAAGAAACCAACTTTGCAAGATATGCATCAGTTCAGAACCCGACAGTTTCCAAACTCACACCGATAAACCGATTGATCACCGTTTGAGCACAGAACCGAGTAAGTCTCAAACCCTGCACCCTTTGCAATCAAGCTTGCCGGTTTGTCTGGCGCACAAGCCGACTCTCTTGCCATTTTGTCAACAGAGAATGCATATTGTCCCTGGGCAAGACCAACAGCAGGGGCTGGCTGTTGAACCGCTGTCGCAGTTGCAACTGCAGTCACTTGGCCAGATGGCGCTGCAACCTGACTTCCGCATTGCTTTGTTTGCATTGCAAGGGTTACAGCTTCAAGTTCACCCTTTGCCTTGGCCAATTGTGATGAGGTCGCCTCCCCCTTATCAAGAGCAAAGGCCGCTGGCCAAAAAAGGATCCAAGTTACAAGCTCAACGTTGGTTTGATTGGATCGGTGCTTATCAACTG
>CAZGDZ010000249.1:0-3868 GCA_964524855.1 uncultured Macromonas sp. | reverse complement strand
TGTCGCGCTGCTCCACCAGCAGCGTCAGCAGCGACCATTCACGGCCGCTGAGCTCCAGCGGTTCACCGCGCACCGAGGCGCGGCGCCGGTCGTGCTCGATCCGCAGGCCCGCCCACTGGTCGGCCGCTTCCGGGGTGGCACGTGGCTGGCGCCGCCGCAGCAGGGCTTGCAGCCGGGCCAGCAGTTCCGGCAAGTCAAACGGCTTGGTCACGTAGTCGTCGGCTCCGGCTTGCAGGCCGGCCACCCGATCGTCCAGCGCATCGCGGGCCGACAGCAGCAGCACCGGCAGGTCGGGCTGGCGCTGGCGCAGGTGCTTGAGCACGCTCAGCCCGTCCATCATGGGCAGGCCCACGTCCAGCACCGCGATGTCGAACGCCTCGCGCTGCAACAGGAAATCGGCCACCGCCCCGTTGGGCGCGTGCTCCACGGCGTAGCCCGCCCCGCTCAACTGGGTGTTCAGCGCATCGGCCAGGATGGCGTCGTCTTCGGCCAGCAACAGTTTCATGGCGAAAGCTTAACGGATTCGCGCCCACAGCGGCGGTTTGACGTTCATTGTTCATTAAGGGTTTAACCTAATGTTAAGAAATTAACGAAACATTAATATTGCCGCCGTGGCTGGTTCTGCTTTGCATACTCCGGTCGCCCCACGGCCCGTCAGGGTCATTCCCAAGGAGACTTCAAAATCATGCGTCAACCTGTTTCTTTCAAGCGTGGCCTGTTGGCCGCTGCCGCCCTGTGTGCGGCCGTTTCTGCCCAGGCCGGCGAGGTCGAGGTGCTGCACTGGTGGACCAGTGGTGGTGAGGCCAAGGCGGCCGCCGCGCTCAAGCAACAACTGCAAGGCAAGGGCCACACCTGGAAAGACTTTGCCGTCTCCGGCGGCGGTGGCGACAACGCCATGACGGTGCTCAAATCGCGTGTGGTGTCGGGCAACGCCCCGGCTGCGGCGCAGATCAAGGGCCCCTCGCTGCAAGAGTGGGCGGCCGAAGGCGTGCTGGCCCCAATCGACGACGTGGCCAAGGCTGAGAACTGGGACAACCTGTTGCCCAAGGTCGTGAGTGACGTGATGAAGTACAAGGGCAACTACATCGCCGTGCCGGTGAACGTGCACCGCGTGAACTGGCTGTGGGCCAACCCCGAAGTGTTCAAAAAGGCCGGCACCAAAGTGCCGACCAACTGGGACGAATTCTTCGTTGCCGCCGAAGCGCTGAAGAAGGCCGGCGTGATCCCGGTCGCCCACGGCGGCCAGAACTGGCAGGACTTCACCACGTTCGAGAGCGTGGCGTTGGGCGTCGGCGGGGCCGATTTCTACAAGAAAGCCTTGGTGCAACTGGACCAGCCCACCCTCAAGGGCGCGACCATGACCAAGGTGCTGGAGACCTTCCGCAAGGTCAAGTCCTACACCGACCGCAACGCCCCGGGCCGTGACTGGAACCTGGCGACCGCCATGGTCATCAAGGGCGAGGCTGGCATGCAGTTGATGGGCGACTGGGCCAAGGGTGAATTCATCGCCGCCGGCAAGGTTCCGGGCAAGGACTTCGTCTGCGCCGCCGCCCCGGGCACGGCCAAGTCCTTCACCTTCAACGTGGACTCGTTCGCCATGTTCAAGCTGAAGAACGAAGCCAACATCAAGGCCCAGAAAGACCTGGCCGCCGCCGTGATGTCGCCCCAGTTCCAGGAAGTGTTCAACCTGAACAAAGGTTCCATCCCGGTGCGCCTGAACATGGACCTGGCCAAGTTTGACGACTGCGCCAAACTCAGCGCCAAGGACTTTGTGGACACCGCCAAGGGCGGCTCGCTGGTGCCGTCCGTGGCCCACGGCATGGCCGTGCCGTCGGCCGCTGCCGGTGCCATCCAGGACGCGGTGAGCCAGTTCTGGAACGATGACAAGGTGACCGTGGCTGCGGCGCAAGACCGCATCGCCAAAGCGGCCGCCACCAAGTGATCGAGGGCGGCTCCGTCCGCCGACCGGCCCGTTCCCGCCTGGGGCGGGCCTTTTCTTGACTCCTTGCAGGAGCCACCCATGTCTGCTTCCTCTTCCCGAACCGCCGCGTGGCTGCCCAAGCTGGTGGTGGCGCCCAGCTTTGTGCTGTCGCTGCTGTTCATCTACGGCCTGATGGCGTGGAACGGCTACCTGTCGTTGTCCGCCTCGCGCATTCTGCCCAACTACGAATTCGTTGGCCTGGCCCAGTACGAGGCCCTGTTCGTCAACGAGCGCTTCCACGTCGCGCTGAAAAACTTGGCCATCTTTGGCTCGCTGTTCATCGGCGGGGCCATGGCCATTGGCGTGCTGCTGGCCATTTTGCTGGACCAGAAAGTGCGCGGCGAAGGCGTGCTGCGCACCATCTATCTCTACCCGATGGCGATTTCCTTCATCGTCACCGGCACCGCCTGGAAATGGATGCTCAACCCCGGCCTGGGGCTGGAGCACCTGATGCACCAGTGGGGCTTCGAGAACTTCACCTTCGGCTGGCTGGTGGAGCCGGACATGGCCATCTACTGTGTCGTCATCGCAGGCGTCTGGCAAAGCGCGGGCTTCGTGATGGCGCTGTTCCTGGCCGCGTTGCGCGGCATCGATGACTCCATCATCAAGGCCGCTCAGGTGGATGGCGCCAGCTTGCCGCGCATTTACTGGAGCATCATCCTGCCCAGCCTGGGACCGGTATTTTTCAGCACCTTGATGGTGGTCAGCCACTTGGCCATCAAGAGCTTTGACCTGGTGATGGCGTTGACCGCCGGTGGCCCCGGTTTTGCCACCGACCTGCCCGCCACCTTCATGTACGCCCACGCCTTTACCCGTGGCCAGATTGGCCTGGGTGCCGCGAGCGCCACCGTGATGCTGGCCACCGTTGCCGCCATTGTGGTGCCTTACCTCTACTCTGAACTCAGGAGCAAGCGATGAACCGATTGACGTTTCACCGCGTGGTGTTGTGGGGGCTGCTGGGGCTGTTTGCCTTGTGGTTCCTGGCGCCGATGTACGTGATGCTGGTCACGTCCTTCAAAGACGCCGACCAGTTGCGCGAAGGCAGCCTGCTCAGCCTGCCCAGCGCACTGAACTTTGACGCCTGGGGCAAAGCCTGGGGCACCGCCTGCACCGGTGTGCAGTGCGAAGGCCTCAAACCCTTCTTCTGGAACTCGGTGGCCATGGTGGTGCCGGCGGTGCTGATTTCCACCATGCTGGGCGCGTTGAACGGCTATGTACTGAGCAAATGGAAGTTCAAAGGCAGCGACACGCTGTTCGCCTTCATGCTGTTCGGCGTGTTCATGCCGATGCAGGTGGTGCTGCTGCCCATGAGCCAAGTGCTGGGTTGGCTGGGCATTGCCAGCTCCATTTGGGGCCTGATCCTGGTGCACGTGATCGCGGGCATCCCGTCCACCACGCTGTTCTTCCGCAACTACTACGTGGGCCTGCCGGACGAGCTCATCAAGGCGGCGCAGCTCGACGGTGCCACCTTCTGGCAGATTTTCTGGCGCATCGTGATTCCGCTGTCCACGCCCATCATGGTGGTCACGCTGATCTGGCAGTTCACCAACATTTGGAACGACTTCCTCTACGGTGTGGTGTTCTCGGGGGCTGACAGCAAGCCCATCACCGTGGGCCTGAACAACCTGGCCAACACCAGCAGCACCGTCAAGGAATACAACGTGGACATGGCCGCAGCGCTGATCGCCGCCATGCCCACACTGTTTGTTTACATCGTCGCAGGCAAGTTTTTTGTGCGCGGGCTGACGGCCGGCGCCGTGAAGGGATAAATCATGGGTGCCCTCTGTATCAAGCAAGTTCACAAGACTTACAACCAAACCACGCACATCCTCAAAGGCATCGACCTCGAAATCGACGCCGGCGAGTTCCTGATCCTGGTCGGGCCCT
>CAZGDZ010000248.1:0-3918 GCA_964524855.1 uncultured Macromonas sp. | reverse complement strand
GTGCGCACCGGCTGACGCACACCCTCAAGGGCGTGGCCGGCAACCTCGGCGCCACGACCGTGCAGCAACTCGCCGAGGCGCTGGACCAGCCTTTGCGCGAACGCGCCCATCACGGGGATGCGACCGTGGCAAGCAGCACCGTTGTAACCGCCCCGCCGGTCGATCTGAATGCCCTCCACGCCCGCCTGACCGCTGCCCTGCAAGCGCTGGCGGCGGCGCTGGAGCCCCAACTGGCGGACACCACCAACGAAGCGGCCGCCGCAACGCCGCTGCCAGGCAGTGCCCCACCCCAGGCCGTGCTGGAAACGCTGCGCTCGCTGTTGGACAGCGGCGACACCCAGGCCGAAGCCTGGGCCGACCAACATGCCCCCGCGCTGCAACAGTGGCTCGGTCCGCGCTACGATGTGCTGCGACAAACCATGCGCGACTTTGACTACACCGCCGCTGCGGCTATGCTCTCACTGCCATGACCGAAGACCTGCACCCCACTCCCCACACTGCCACGGTCATGGTGGTGGACGACACGCCCCAAAACCTGGCCTTGATGACCGAGTTGCTGCGTGACGCCCACCGCGTGGTGGTGGCCAACAGCGGGGAGCGGGCGCTCAAACTGCTGCAAGGTGGCCCGACGCCCGACCTGATCCTGCTTGACATCATGATGCCCGGCATGGACGGCTACGAAGTGTTGCAGCGCCTGCAAGCCGACCCTGCCACCGCCGCCATCCCGGTCATCTTCCTGACCGCCAAGGCCGACATCGAAGACGAAACCCACGGCCTGGCCCTGGGTGCGGTGGACTACATCACCAAACCCATCAGCCCGCCGGTGGTGCTGGCCCGTGTGCGGGCCCATCTGGCGCTCAAGGCCTCGGCCGATTTTTTGCGCGACAAGGCAGCCTACCTGGAAGCCGAGGTGGCCCGCCGCACCCGACACATCGAAGCCATTCAGGACGTGACGGTGCTGGCCCTCTCGTCCATGGCCGAAACCCGCGACGACGAAACCGGCAACCACATCCTGCGCACCCAGCGCTACGTCAAGTGCCTGGCCGAGCACCTGCAAGACCACCCGCGTTTTCGGGCCACGCTCACGCCCGAGTACATCCGCCTGCTCTACAAATCGGCGCCGCTGCACGACATCGGCAAGGTCGGCATCCCAGACCACATCCTGCTCAAGCCGGCCAAGCTGACGCCCGAAGAGTTCGAGATCATGAAAACCCACACCACCGTGGGTTACAACGCCCTGGTGCGGGCCGAAAAAGCGCTGGGCACCGAGGTGGAATTTCTGAAGCCGGCCAAGGAGATCGCGCTGTCGCACCAGGAAAAGTGGAACGGCACCGGCTACCCGCAAGGCCTGGCGGGCGATGCGATTCCGCTGTCGGCCCGGCTGATGGCGTTGGCCGACGTTTATGATGCGCTCATCAGCAAGCGGGTGTACAAGCCCGCTTTCCCGCACGAAAAGGCGGTGGACATCATCCGTGAAGGACGGGGCAGCCATTTCGACCCCGACGTGACCGACGCTTTCCTGGCGGTGCACGACACGTTCCGCCGCATTGCCCAAAGTTTTGCCGATCACCACTGATGCCCTGGCATGCCTCCCTGGACCTGCGCTACCGCCTGCAGGACAAGACCACTGTCGCCCACCACCGCCACCAAGGCCCGCTGCGGCTGTTCCACAGCCTGTACCCTGAGGGGCCAGGCATTTGCCACAACGTCATCATCCACCCCCCCGGCGGGCTGGTGGAAGGCGACACGCTGGAAGTGGCCGTAGAGGTGGAACCTGGGGCGCACGGGCTGATTTCGACACCCGGCGCCACACGCTTTTACCGCTCGGCCGGAGCGGCCGCCACCCAGGCCGTCACCCTGAAACTGGACGAGAACGCGCGCCTGGAATGGGTGCCGCTGGAAACCATTGCCTACCCCGGCTGCCAGGGCCACAACCTGCTGGACGTGACGCTGGCCCCCGGCGCGGGCTTGCTGGCCTGGGACGTGACTGCACTGGGGCTGCCCGGCTCGGGCCAGGCGTTTGACCATGGTGCGCTGAACCAGCGCATGCGCATCAACGACCTGTGGCTGGAACAAGGCCTGCTGGACGCGCAAGACCAACGCCTGCTGGATGGCCCACTCGGACTGGCGGGCCACCGCTGCCTGGGCACCCTGGTGCTGGCCACCGGCACCCCTTGGACCCGCAACGACAAGGAGCGCCTGCTGGAAGCGGTGCGCCAGCACCTGCCCGAAGGCCTGGAACCCGTGGCTGCGGGCGCCAGTTGCCCCCACGATCAAGTGCTGGTGCTGCGCGCCTTGGCACCCCTGGTGGAACCGGTGATGACGCTGTTCCAGCAGGTTTGGGCGTCGCTGCGGGTGGTAGCCTGGGGTTTGAGCGATACGCCTCCGCGCATCTGGCGGGTGTGACCGGGACGGCCACGCCGGCCGCCCGAACCGTCCTTAAATCGCCACCAGTTGACGAATGCCCTTGTCCGGCATTTCGGCACCGGGGCCGCTGGCGATCACCTCGCCGCGCTCCATCACCAGGTACTGGTCGGCCAGTTCCTCGGCAAAGTCGTAGTACTGCTCCACCAGCACAATGGCCATGGGTTCGCCATTCAGGCCTTCTTTCGCCAGCTTTTTCAGCACCCGGCCAATGTCCTTGATGATGTTGGGCTGAATGCCCTCGGTCGGCTCGTCCAGCACCAGCAACTTGGGCTTGGGCGCCAGCGCACGGGCAATCGCCAGTTGCTGTTGCTGCCCGCCCGACAGGTCGCCGCCGCGACGCCCCAGCATCTGCTGCAGCACCGGAAACATATCAAACCGCTGCGGCCGAATGGGCGTGCTGGCGGGTTGGGTGGCCAGGCCCATCAACAGGTTCTCGTGCACCGTCAGGCGCCCAAAAATCTCGCGGCCTTGGGGCACATAGCCAATGCCTGCCCGGGCCCGTTCGTAGGGCGTGGTTTTGGTGATGCTCTCGCCTTGGAACGTGACGCTCCCCGAACGCACGGGCACCAGCCCCATCAGGCTTTTGAGCAGCGTGGTCTTGCCCACGCCGTTGCGGCCCAGCACCACGGTGATGTCGCCGGCTTTGGCCTCCAGGCTCACCCCACGCAAAATGTGCGAGCCGCCGTAATACTGGTGCAGTTGGTCGATCTTCAGCATGTCGTCATTCCTTAGCGGCCGAGGTAAACCTCGATCACCCGCACATCGGCCTGCACCTGGTCCAGCGGGCCTACGGCCAGCACCGAACCATCGCACAACACCGTCACTTTTTCACTGATGGCGCGGATGAAGCTCATGTCGTGCTCCACCACCATCAGGCTGTGCTTGCCTTTCAGGCTCAAGAACAGCTCGGCGGTACGGGCGGTTTCTTCGTCGGTCATGCCGGCCACCGGTTCATCCAGCAGCAGCAGCTTGGGGTCTTGCATCAGCAGCATGCCAATTTCCAGCCACTGTGTCTGGCCGTGGCTCAGGTCACCGGCGCGGCGCGTCACGGCGTCTTTCAGGTGTATGGTCTGCAACACCTCGGCCAGGCGGTCTTTCTGCTCGCCATTCAGCGCAAAGCGCATGCTGGGCCACACACCCTTGTGGGTGGCCAGCGCCAGCTCCAGGTTCTCGAACACGCTGAGTTCCTCGAACACCGTCGGCTTCTGGAACTTGCGGCCGATGCCCAAAGCGGCGATGTCGGCTTCGCGGTAGCGCAGCAAATCAATGGTGCTGCCAAAAAACACCTGGCCCGCGTCCGGCTTGGTCTTGCCGGTGATGATGTCCATCATCGTGGTCTTGCCCGCGCCGTTGGGGCCGATGATGCAACGCAACTCGCCAGGGGCGATGTCCAGGCTCAAGCCGTTGATGGCTTTGAAGCCGTCGAAGCTGACGTTCACGTCCTCAAGGTACAGGATGCGGCCGTGGGTGGTATCCACCTCGCCACGCACC
>CAZGDZ010000247.1:0-3929 GCA_964524855.1 uncultured Macromonas sp. | reverse complement strand
GCGTGTGGGAAGGCGCGCTGGACCTCGACACCGCCGAGGCCGCCGCCTACCTGGACGCAGTGATGGAGATGGAGGACAACGCCACGTTGCTGCTGGCGCTGCGCCAGGTGGCCAAGGCCCACGGCATGGCCGAGGTGGCGCGTCGGGCCGACGTGGGCGACAAGACCTTGTTCCGCGCGCTGAGCAGTGCGGGCAACCCCACCTTGGACACGGTGAACAAGGTGTTGCACGCGGTGGGCCTGCGTTTGAGCGTGCAGCCGCTGCAGGCCGACCACCTGGAAGTGGCCTGAACGGTCAACGAGTTTGAGCCACGCCTAGCCCCCGGCTGATCCCCGTGGGCGAAAACCGGGACACCCTGACCTGGCGGCGCTGGTTTCATTTTGGGGTGGCGCATAGGGAGCGTATGAGTATCGTCAAAGACTATCTGAGGCAGCAAGACGAGTCATTCATCAGTTTGAGAGAGACGCTGGAGCTACTTGCCAGCGCAGGTGATGGATGTAACTTGGATGAAGCCGCCAAACTTTTATTGCAAATATTGGAGGAGCCCGATGCCATAGATTTCAAATGGCGTCGAGGTGATGGTGTTTTATTTCAATACGGAAAGAAGAAGGGCGCTGACCTTCTGTGGCATGTTTTTGTTGTTGGCCGATTTGAGATTCTAGAAGATGACATTCCCATCTGAACTTGCAAGAGACGACTTTGACCGCTGCGGCTTTATGCGTGATGAACTCATGTCTTTTCTTGCTGCAAAAGGTATCCATTTGGATGATCATGCTAAGAAGTCTAGAGCTAAAGCTGTACCAGAATGGGCTAGAGCTTGCAGTGCGATCAAGCGGTATTCACTGCGTCAAGCCGCACGCATTGTGTTGGGCATTGATCCACTCGACCAGTCGTGGTATGGAGGTGATGTGCAAAGAGATTTTGATAAAGCACTCACTGCACTGTCTCATGCCGTGGAAGACGGCGAGTTGATGCCATGTGGAAAGCGTGATGATGAGGAAGTGTTCCAAGCCCAAGAATTGAAGTCGTGGGCTGAGTCTGTTGGTATGGAGTGGTGCATACCCACAGCTTTCTCCAGCAGTGCATCTGTTTTGGCCGGTCTAACAGATGAAGCGTTGCTCAAAAAATATCGAGAAAGCGAGCGACTGCGTGTGGAACTTCTACATGAAGTCGAGACTTTGCGTGCAAAGATTAAAACCAACGCAGACCAGGCCGAAAAGCTCGCCGACCTGACGGCGAATGTGGGCCGACTTGAGGCCGAAAACGCCAACGCAAAAGCCGAAATTGATCGGCTGAAAACTGAAATCGGTAACGGTAAGGTGGTCGCGACATGGCAGAAGATGGTGATCGGAGTTGCCGTTGACTCTTATAGCTACGACCCAAACGCCACCAGAAGCACGGTGCCAACCGAGATTGCAAATGATTTGGCAAAGGTGGGTATCAGCCTAGATGTCGACACCATCCGAGCCAGGCTGAAAGAAGCGGCAAACGCCCATCTTCCCAAAACCTAGACGCAGGATCGAAGCCGAAAACCGAAATCGGTTTGGCTGAAACCGAAATCGGTCACAGACTGTTCCGATTTTTTAACAATCATCTCTATACCGCAAGCGCAACAGCGCACAGCGGGTTTGAATGGAGATGGCGATGTCACTGCAGAGCATCATCAATGCGCCCAAGGTACTTGTTGACGACAAGACCGCAGCCGCACAACTGGATGTGACCCCGGGCACCCTGGCCGCGTGGCGATCCACCGGCCGCTACAACCTGCCCTTCGTGAAGGTGGGGCGCAAGGTGCGCTACCGCCAGGCCGACCTGGACACCTGGTTGGACAAGCGCCGACAGGCATCAGGCGCCACGGCGTAAGGGGCGCGACATGACCCCCAGCAACAAAAAGCCCCGCAAGCTTCTGGACCAAGCGAGCGGGGCGGATGGCAGTGCACCAAGACTTTCTGCCGAGAAGTTTAGCCCCAAATCGACCACGACGGAAGCCCAGCGCCAGCGCGTGCTGGAGGCTCTGCGTGCGGGCCCGAAAACCAGCCATGACCTGCGCCGCCTGGGCATTTACCAGGCGCCAGCCCGTGTGAAGGAACTGCGCGACAAGTGCGGCCACCGCATCACCACTGCACCAGTCCCTTTGGTGGACTCGGACGGGTATTACCACCCACGCTGTGCGCTCTACACCCTGGAGGCCGAAGCGCCTGGAGGTGCCGCATGACCGCCGCCGCCGACAAGGACTTTGCCACCCTGCGGGCCCAGTTCGCCCTGCGCGGGCACGAACTGCACCAGGCATATGCACCTGATGGCCGCGTTAGCTACTGGACGACGCGCTGGGGCTTGTCCAAGCCGCTGGCCGACCTGGAGGCCGTGCGCGAGTTCCTGCGCCGGATTGGGGGTGGGCATGACGGCCACAGCGGACATTGAACGCGCCCGCGCTGCGCTTTACGCCATACCGCCTGACCTGCCGCGCGATGACTGGGTGAAGGTGGCCATGGCGGCGAACGCTGCGGGGCTGGACCTTGAGGCGTTTGACGAATGGAGCGCACCGGCCGACAACTACGACCATGCGGCCGCGCGTGATGTGTGGAAGTCGATCAAGCCGGGCAAGGGCATTGGGGCAGGCACGCTCTACAGCATGGCGGCCCGGTACGGCCACACCCTGGGCGCACCCACACCAAGGCCACGCGCAACGAAGCACCACACCATCGCATTGCCGCGACCAGACCGACTGGCAAAGAAGCCTTTGCCGGGCATGAGTGCCGTAGAGGTCTGGAATCGATGTCAGCCGGCGACGGCCGCGCACCCGTACATCCTGGCCAAGGGCGCCGGTGGCGTACCGCTGGATGGCCTGCGCGTAGTGCCCGAGGGCGACCCACTGCGGGTGCTGGGCGAGAGCATGGTGGGCGCCCTGGTGCTGCCCGTGGTTCGCCCTGACGGTACGTTGTCGAGCCTGCAGTTCATCACTCCGCCGGAGACGGCCGAACGCCTGCGGTCACGCGGCAAGCCCACCAAGCCGAACCTGCCGGGCGCAAGCCTGCAAGGCTGGCTGACGGTGGGCGAGCTGGCACCGGGCGGTGTGGCCTACGTGTGCGAAGGCATTGGGGCCGCGTGGGCGTGCTGGAGGGCTACCGGAGCGCCTGCCGTGGTGTGCTTTGGGTGGGGCCGCGTCAAGGCGGTGGCCCAGGCCCTGCGCCAGCGAGATGCCGACGCCCGCCTGGTGCTGGTGCCCGATGTGGGCAAGGAGGTGCCAGCGGCTGAGATTGCCCGCGAGGTGGGCGCAGCGGTGGTGACCATGCCCAAGGGCTGGCCCCAGAACAGCGACGTGTGCGACTTGGCGCAGCGGGACGGCCTGGACGCGCTGGAGGTGCTGCTGACGGCCGCCACCGACAAGCCGGTGCGCCTGCCGCTGGACGTGGTGTTTGCCGACGAGTTGCCCAAGGCCTACGAGCCGCCCGACGAGCTGGTGCAGGGCATCCTGACCGCCGGGGCTGGGTCCATGCTCTACGGCGACAGCAACAGCGGCAAGACGTTTTTCACCATCGACCTGGCGTGTGCGGTGGCCCGGGGCGTGCCCTGGATGGGCCGCAAGACCGAGCAGGGGCTGGTGCTGTACGTGGCGGCCGAGTCCCCGGCATCGGTGCGCAGCCGTTTGCAGGCCTACCAACTGCACCATGGCTGCACCGTGCCCGACTTCGCCGTCGTGCAGAACCCGTTGGACCTGTACGCGGGGGATGCCGACACCGAAGCACTGATTGCCCTGGTGCGCACCGTGGAGCGGAGCCGGGGCCGCAAGGTGCGCTTGATAGTGGGCGACACCCTCGCCCGCCTGAGCGCCGGGGCGAACGAAAACAGTGGTGAGGACATGGGCCTGGTGGTGCGGCGCTTCGACCGCATACGTGCCGAGTGCGATGCCCACTTCCTGCTGATCCACC
>CAZGDZ010000246.1:3362-3955 GCA_964524855.1 uncultured Macromonas sp. | reverse complement strand
GCTGGAGGGCTGGGGGGTGCAGGCCAGCGGGATGTGGCCTTCGCCAGCCATCAGGCCCGACGTGGGGTCGAGCCCGATCCAGCCCGCGCCTGGAAGGAACACCTCGCACCAGGCGTGCAGGTCGGTGAAATCGGCTTCGGGGCCGCTGGGGCCATCCACTGCCTTCACGTCCGGCGTCAACTGGATGAGGTAGCCCGACACAAAGCGCGCGGCCATCCCCAGGTGGCGCAGCATTTGCACCAGCAGCCAGCCACTGTCGCGGCAGGAGCCGCTGCGCTTGGTCAGCGTGTCTTCCGGGGTTTGCACGCCTGGCTCCAGGCGGATGGTGTAGGCAATGTCCTGCTGCAGTTGCTGGTTTAGCGTGACCAGGAAGTCGATGGTGCGGAGGTCACCTTTGGCCAGCAGGGCGCGGGCGGGCTCCAGGTAGGCCTGCAACTTGGGTGTGAGCTCGTCCAGCACCATGTAGGGCGCCAGTTCGGCCTGCAAGCCCTCGGGGTAGGCAAAGGGCACCGTTTCGGCGTAGGGCTCCAGGAAGCCGTCGAACGGGTTGTACACCGACATTTCCACCACCAGGTCCACCTTGACCTAGAAGA
>CAZGDZ010000246.1:0-3352 GCA_964524855.1 uncultured Macromonas sp. | reverse complement strand
CTCCGGGAACACCAACCGGGCCTGGTAGTTGGCGAACGGGTCTTGCTGCCAATTGATGAAGTGGTTGACCGGCTCGACGCGCTGGGAATAGGACAGCACTTTGGTGCGGCTGTGGGGGGCTGGCCGCAAACGCACCACGTGCGGGGCGAGGTTCACCAGGCGGTCGTATTGGTAGTACGTGATGTGATTCAATGCGACGTGGATGGCCATGGGGTCTTTCGGTACAGGGAGAAAAAATGCAGTTGCACCAATGCGCAAGGTGGTTGTGCGTCATCGTAGCAAGGATTGAGCCAACCTTTGTGTCAGGGCGGAGCCTGTTTTGTTGAGGCGGGCGGTCGGCCCGGGTGCTTGGGTGGCGGGCCTGTTGGGGGCGGTGCTGGGGGTGGCCATCCAGTTGCAGCAGGTGGCGCTGGCGCCGCCGTGGTTGCGTGGTGTGGCGGTTGGTCTGGCCTTGCTGGTGCTGGCTTGGGCATGGCGCCAGCGGGCCTGCGGTGAGCCGCTGGGTGGGTGGGGCAGTGTGTGGGTATTGCTGGCCATGGCCGCTGCGGCGTGGACCGTCACCGACTGGCGGGCCCAATCGCTGCTGGACCGGTCGCTGCCTGCTGCCTTGCAAGGGCGTGACCTGCAGCTGGAAGGCGTGGTGGCAGGCCTGTCCCGCGATGATGAGGCAGGCAGCAGTTTCGAGTTTCGCGTGGATGCAGCGACGCACAACGGCGCTGCCGTGGTGGTGCCGCCGATGGTGCGCTTGTCATGGCGAGCGCCGGGTGCGTTCGGGGATGCGCCTCGCGCAGCGGGTTCGGCGCCGCCACCGAGGGTGCGGCCCGGCGAGCGTTGGCGATTGACGGCGCGCCTGCATCAGCCGCACAGCTTGTCCAACCCGGCGGGTTTTGATGGCGAGTTGTGGTTGTGGTCGCAAGGCATTCGTGCCATCGGGCATGTGCGTGGTGCGGCCGGCGCACAGCGCCTGGGCGACACCTGGCAATACCCCATACAGCAGGCGCGCCACAGTATGCGGGAGCGCCTGCGCGCTGCGGTGGCCAACCCGCGCGCGGCCGGAGTGATGGTGGCTTTGCTGGCGGGCGACCAGGCCGCAATTGGTGAAGCGGACTGGGCGGTCTTCCGCACCACTGGCATTGCCCACTTGATTTCTGTCTCAGGGGTGCACGTCACGATGTTTGCCTGGGTGGCGATGATTGCGCTGCGGCTGTTGTGGCAACGCGCTGGCCGCTATGCACCCGGCTTGTTATGGGCGGTGCCCACGCCGATCGCGGCGGCGGCGGGCGGGGTGGCCCTGGCTGCTGCGTACGCGGCATTTTCGGGCTGGGGCGTGCCGTCACAACGCACCGTGTTGATGCTGGCCACCGTGGTGGCCCTGCGCTCGACGGGGCGCCAATGGCCCTGGCCGGTGGTGTGGTTGGCTGCCATGAATGCCGTGGTGTGGCTGGACCCCTGGGCCTTGCTGCAGGCCGGTTTCTGGCTGAGCTTTGTGGCCGTGGGCGTTTTGTTCGCGGTGGGCGATGGGCCGTTGGGTGCCCCGTCCGGCCCCGCCAGCCAGCGCGTGGTGCAAGCCCTGCGTGACATGCTGCGCACCCAGGCGGTGGTCACCGTATCGCTGGCGCCACTGACCTTGCTGTTGTTCGGCCAGTTCTCGCTGGTGGGGCTTTTGGCCAACCTGCTGGCCATTCCTTGGGTCACGGTGCTGGTCACGCCGCTGACCATGTTGGGCGCGGTGGTGCCTGGGTTGTGGTGGTTGGCCGGTGTGGCTGTGGACGCCATGCTGTGGGTGCTGCATGGGTTTGCCCAGTGGCCTGTGGCGGCGGTGGAGCGGCCTGCGTTGCCATGGCTGCTGGCCGTGCTGGCGGTGTTGGGTGGGGTGGCATTGGTGTTGCCCTGGCCCCGCGTCTGGCGCCTGTGGGGCGCGCTCTTGCTGTGGCCCGCTTTGGCGTACCAACCGCCCCGACCCTTGCCCGGCCAGTTCGAGTTGCTGGCTGCCGATGTGGGGCAGGGCACTGCTGTGGTGGTGCGCACGGCCCACCACACCTTGCTGTTCGACACCGGCCCGCCCATGGGCCGCGCTGGTGATGCGGCGCAGCGCGTGCTGCTGCCCATCCTGCGCGCGGCGGGCGAGCAACCCGACGCCATCATGATCAGCCATGGCGACAGCGATCACGCTGCCGGCGCGGCAACTTTGGATGCAGCTTTCCCGGAGGCCCGTTGGTGGTCATCATCAACCACATTGCCGGTCCGTTCGCTGGTGGAGCCTTGCCTGGCCGGGCAGCGCTGGGTGTGGGATGGCGTGCCGTTCGAGGTGCTGCACCCGCGCCCGGGCGATGAAAACCTGGGCTTGTCCGAGAACGCCATGTCGTGCGTGTTGAGGGTGGGTGATGAGGTGTCGGCGCTGCTGACCGGTGACATCACCACCGCCGAGGAAACGCGGCTGGCGCTTGACCAACCCGAACTGCGGGCCACGGTGCTGATGGCGGCGCACCATGGGAGCAAAACTTCCAGCGGCCCGGTGTGGTTGAACACGGTGCAGCCCCGATGGGTGATCGTGCAGGCCGGCCACCGCAACCGCTACGGGCACCCGGCGGCCGAGGTGGTGCGCCGCTTCGAGGATCGCCAGATTCCCTGGGTCAACACCGCTCACTGCGGCGCCGCCCACTGGCACAGCCAGGCACCAGAGGCGTTGACCTGCCACCGCGAAAAGGTGCGGCGCTACTGGCACGAACGGCCCGAAAACTGACGCATACTGGGGTCAGCGGCGAAGCCGTGAAACCGGGGTTGGCCTGGTATTTGCTACGGGATGGTGGCTTGCTGAATGCGGCGCCTAACAAAGAGCTATACATGAGCAAACATACCTTTGACGAAATGTACGCGGCGCCTGAAAAGGTGCGTGACCATTACCTGCGTTACGCGAGCTGGCTGGCCCAGCAACCTGCTGACGTGATGGCGGCACGCCGCGAAGAGGCCGAAATGATCTTCCGCCGGGTGGGCATCACCTTCGCGGTGTATGGCGACAAGGACGAAGACGGGGCCGGGACCGAGCGCCTCATCCCCTTCGACCTGATCCCGCGCGTGATTCCCGCTCACGAATGGCGCAGCATGGAAAAAGGCTTGACCCAACGGGTCAACGCCCTGAACCGCTTCATCCACGACATCTACCACGACCAAGAGATTCTGAAAGCCGGCATCGTGCCGCGCGAACAGATCGAGCACAATGCCCAGTTCCGCCCTGAAATGGTGGGTGTGGATGTGCCGGGCGGTGTGTACTCGCACATTGCGGGCATTGACATCGTGCGTGCCCCGGTGCCTGGCGGCAGCGGCGAAGCTGAGTACTACGTGCTGGAAGACA
>CAZGDZ010000245.1:0-3959 GCA_964524855.1 uncultured Macromonas sp. | reverse complement strand
ACGGCATGATGGTCAACCCCAAGACGCGCGAGCAGATCAGCATCCGCGAGGACATACTGGCCACATTACGCCGTATCGCACCACACGCCGATGCCTTGGGCTCGCAAGCGGCACTGGAGGAGGTGGAACGCGCCGCCGCCCGCGATGGCAACCATGCCACCTACCTGCGTCAGTGCTACGCCGATGCCGGCAGTGTGCAAGGGGTGGTACGCGCCGCGGTGGAGGTGTTGCGCCGTCCGTGCTAACCTGCAGGATCACACTGCTACGCACAGGAGACACGACATGCCCGGACTGCTGCCCCACATCGACCCCGACGGACTGCTGGAGTTTTCCGTGGTCTACACCGACCGCGCGCTCAACCACATGTCCAAGCGCTTCCAGGGGGTGATGACCGAGATTTCCGCCATCCTCAAAGAGGTGTACCGCGCGCAGTCCGCCGTGCTGGTTCCCGGCAGCGGCACCTTTGGCATGGAGGCCGTGGCGCGCCAGTTCGCCACCGGCAAGAAGACGCTCGTCATCCGCAACGGCTGGTTCAGCTACCGCTGGACGCAGATCTTCGAGATGGGCAGCATTCCCGCCAGTTCCACTGTGCTCAAGGCCCGCCGCGTGGACCCGGCCGATCCGCAATCCCCGTGGGTGCCATGCCCCATCGCCGAGGTTGTGGCCACCATCCGCGCCGAGCGGCCCGATGTGGTCTTTGCCCCGCACGTGGAAACCGCTGCGGGCATGATCCTGCCCGACGACTACCTGCAAGCCGTGGCCAGCGCCGTGCACGAGGTGGGTGGCCTGTTCGTGCTGGACTGCATTGCGTCGGGTGCCATGTGGGTGGACATGCAAGTCACGGGCGTGGACGTGCTGGTCAGCGCGCCGCAAAAGGGCTGGAGCGGCTCGCCCGCCTGTGCCATGGTGATGCTGAGCGAGCGTGCCCGAAAGGCCATCGACGGCACCACCAGCACCAGCTTTGCCTGCGACTTGAAGAAGTGGCTGCAGATCATGGAAACCTACGAAAACGGCGGCCATGCCTACCACGCGACCATGCCGACCGATGCGCTGGCCCGTTTGCGCGACGTGATGCAGGAGACCCGCGCCTATGGGTTTGAGACGGTGCGCCAGGAGCAGATTGAACTGGGTGCCAAGGTGCGTGCGCTGTTCGAGCGGCGCGGCATCCGCAGTGTGGCGGCCGAGGGCTTCAAGGCTCCGGGCGTGGTGGTGAGCTACACCAGCGATCCCGACATTCAGAACAGCAAGAAATTCCTGGCTCTGGGGTTGCAGACCGCTGCCGGTGTGCCGTTGCAGTGCGACGAACCTGCGGGCTGGAGCACGTTCCGCGTGGGGCTGTTCGGTCTGGAGAAGCTGCACGATGCGGATCGCAGCGTGGCCCACCTGGCGGCGGCACTCGACAAGATGGGCATCAAGGAACCGGAAACCGCTGCTGCCTGAGTGCTGGGTGGACATGGGGCTTCTTTTGAGAGTGTGGCGCTCCGGACGTCTGGGCGTGCTGCGGCAGGCCTGGCCCTGCGGGGGCTCATCCGGGGTGGTCGGCTTTGCCGACTGCGCTGTGTCTGGCGGCCTGGGGCTGGCGCGGCGGAACTCGCTTCGTTCGCTTTGCTCACTCCGCTCTAACAGCCGCCGCGAGTCAGTTACGAAGCGCGCTACGCGCGCCCAGCCCCAAGCCGCCAGACACAGCCAACCCGGAAAATCGCCCCCACAGGGCCAGGTCCGCCGAAGCCAACCAAGATGGGTGCGCGCCACCGTTGGTGTGCCAAAAGTACTTCGGCCAAGACGGTCAAGCGCCGGGGCCTGGCTTGGCCCGTCTTGGCTCACCAATCCTTTTAGTGCACAACCCTAACAGTAAATCCTGAATGGACCACTGACATGACCCAATACATCTTCGAACCCGCCCCCACCCCCAGCGTTGCCGTGCGCAGCCGAGCCGAACGCTACGCGGTCAGCCGCATCTTCTGCGTGGGCCGCAACTACGCCGCACATGCCCGCGAGATGGGCTTCGACCCCGACCGCGAGCCGCCGTTCTACTTCAACAAGACGCCTTGCGACCTGGTTGCTTCGGGCGCCACGGTGCCGTACCCGCCAGGCACACAGAACTACCACTACGAGATGGAACTCGTCATCGCCATCGGCAAGCCGGTGTTCCGAGTCAGCCCCGAGCAGGCGCTGGACGCTGTGTGGGGCTATGGCTGCGGGCTCGACATGACGCGGCGCGACCTGCAGATCAAGTCCCGCGAAATGGGCCGCCCCTGGGACTTTGGCAAAGACTTTGAAAACGCCGCCGTCATGGGAGAACTGGTGCCCGCCAGTGACATTGGGCACCTCAACGCCGGACGCATCCAACTGGAAGTCAACGGCACGACCCGCCAGGACGCCAACCTCAAAGACCTCATCTGGAGCGTGCCCGAGATCGTCTCCAACCTTTCGCACTACTACCACCTGCAGCCCGGCGACCTCATTTACACCGGCACACCCGAAGGCGTGGGCGCGGTGCAACCTGGCGACAAGCTCACCGGCGGCATCGACGGGCTGGGCAGCATTGCGCTGACCATCGGCCAGCCGGAGTGAATGGCCGGCAGGGGCTCAAGCGGCCCCTTGGTGTGACACGCCGCGTCAGCGAGCGAAGCGCCTGCGGGTGAGCGCCAGCGCCACCCAGAAGCCCACCACCGTATAGGCCGCCAGCACGCTGGCGTGCAGCAGCACGTTGTCGGGCCACTGGTCCAGGAACAGCGGGCGCACCAGCTGTACTGCGTGCGTCAGCGGCAGCAGGTTGGTCAGCCACTGCAGCAATTCCGGCAACTGCTCGCGCGGGAAGAACACGCCGCTCAGGAACATCATCGGCGTCAGGAACAGCGTGAAGTAGTAGGTGAAAAAATCGTACCCTTGGGCCAGCGCGTTGAAGATCAACGCAATGCAGCTGAAGGTCACACCCACGGCCAGCAGCACGGGCCAGGCCAGCAGCAGCTTGGGGCTGTGGCTGATGCCCAGCGCCAGCATCACCCCCAAGATGGCCGTAACCGTGAACAGAGACTTGAACGCGGCCCACAGCATTTCGGCCAGCAACACGTCGTCCAGCGTCACCGGCGCGTTCATGATGCCGTCCCACGTCTTTTGCACGTGCATGCGCGAAAAGGCGGAATACAGTGCTTCGAAGGTGGCGGCGTTCATGGCGCTCATGCAGATGCTGCCGCTGGCCAGGAACACGATGTAGGGCACGACCACGTCTGCGGCGCCGTCCGCGCCGGGCAGGGTGATGCTGCCCACCAGGCTGCCCATGCCGTAGCCGAAGGCCACGAGCCAGATCAGCGGCTCGGCGATGTTGCCCACCAGGCTGGGCACGGCCAGCTTGCGCCACACCAGCAGGTTGCGCAGGAAGACGGGCCAGAAGCGCCAGGAAATGTCGGGGGCCCGCCAGTGGCGGGGCGTAGGCGTTGTTGGGGCAGGGGTGTCGGGGTTCATGGGGTGTGCGGGGCGGGTCAGCCGTCTTCCCGGATCTGGCGACCGGTGAGCTTGAGGAAGAGGTCTTCGAGGTTGGCGGGGCGGTGCAGGGTGCGCAGCTGGGGGTGCTCGTTCAGGCGCGCCAGCAGGGGTTTGGCGTCCTGGGTGTAGAAGAACACCGTTTCGCCGCTGACTTCCACGCGGGTGGCCAGCGCGGCCAGGGGCGATTCGGCCAGCGTGGTGGCCTGCGCGTGACCGCTGCCGTAGACCTCGACCACGTCGGGCTCCAGGTGCTCGGCGATCAGGGCGCGGGGACGGCCTTCGGCGATCTTGCGCCCGTGGTCGATGACCAGCAGGCGCTGGCACAGGCGTTCGGCCTCGTCCATGAAGTGGGTGGTCAGCAGGATGCTCTTGCCCTGCTGCAGCAACTGCTGCAGGCGCTCCCACATCAGGTGGCGCGCCTGCGGGTCGAGGCCGGTGGTGGGCTCGTCGAGCAGCAGCAGCTGCGGGTCGTT
>CAZGDZ010000244.1:3297-3968 GCA_964524855.1 uncultured Macromonas sp. | reverse complement strand
CGGCCCGCTGGGCACCTTCTTCCGCTACATCGGTGACACCGCGACCTACCTCGCGCGTTACGACGACTTGTTCACCGGCAAGGAAGAAAAGATCGATGTGTCGAAGGTGGCGGTGTCCATGAACGGCATCGAACTGCAGGACCGCGAATTCTTCGCCGCCATCAAAGAGGGCCGCGAGCCCAATTCCAGCGTGGGCAAGGTGTTCAACTGCTACCAAGTGCTGCACCAGTTGGAGCAGCAGCTCAACGGCTGAGGCCCCAAGCGATGCAACAACGCCGACTCGGCCCCTTCAGCGCCAGTGCCATTGGCTTGGGCTGCATGAATGTTTGCCACGCTTATGGCCAACCCGTGTCGGAGCAGCAGGCCGAGCACGTGCTGCTGGCCGCGCTGGATCACGGCGTGACCCACTTCGACACGGCCGCGCTCTACGGTTTTGGCGCCAGCGAAACGCTGGTGGGCAAGTTCCTCAGCCAGCACCGCTCGAAGTTCACCCTGGCCAGCAAATGCGGCATGACCGGCGTGCCGAACGAGCAGGGCGTGAAGGTGCGCGTCATCGACGGCCGGCCCGCGACGCTGAAGGCCACCTGCGAAGAGGCGCTGCAACGCCTGCGCACCGACGTCATCGACCTGTACTACCTGGGACGTATGGCTCGGGCGCGGGCACACGGCGA
>CAZGDZ010000244.1:0-3287 GCA_964524855.1 uncultured Macromonas sp. | reverse complement strand
TGTACTACCTGCACCGTTGGGACAGGCAGGTACCGATTGAGGACAGTGTCGGCGCGCTGGCCGATCTGGTGCGCGAGGGCAAGATCCGCAGCATTGGCTTGTCGGAGGTGTCGGCCGACACCTTGCGCCGCGCCCATGCGGTGCACCCGATCGCGGCTTTGCAGACCGAGTATTCGCTCTGGACCCGCAACCCCGAGATCGCGGTGTTGCAGGCGTGCCGGGAACTGGGGGTGAGCTTTGTCGCGTTCAGTCCGGTGGGGCGGGGGTTTTTGTGTGGTCCGCTGGATGTGAGTGCTTTCGACGCCAAGGACATCCGGCGTGCCATGCCGCGTTTTTCGCCGGCCAACTACGCGCAAAATGCCGCCTTGCTGCCGGCCTACAACGCCATCGCGCAGGAAGTGGGCTGCACGCCATCGCAACTGGCGCTGGCGTGGCTGCTGCACCAGGGGCCGGACATTCTGCCCATTCCTGGAACCACAAGCGTGGATCACCTGCTGGAAGACCTGGCCGCTGTGGATGTAAGGCTCTCAGCCGACGTCTTGGCGCGCCTGAACACGGTGATGCACGACCGCTTGGTGACCGGCAGCCGTTACAACGAGCAGGGTAACCGCGAAGTCGATACCGAAACGGCTTGAATCCATGCCTGCGCCCACCTTGATGCTGCTGCCCGGCCTGATGTGCGACCGCGCCGTATGGGCGCCGCAGATCGAGGCGCTTGGCCCGCAGGTTCAGGCTGTGGTGCCCGACTGGGGGTTGCTGAATTCCCTCACGGCCATGGCGCAGCGCGTGCTGGACGAGGCCCCGACGCCACAGTTTGCGCTGGCGGGCCACTCCATGGGCGGGCGCGTGGCGTTGGAGGTGATGCGGCTGGCGCCGCAGCGCGTCACCCACCTGGCGTTGTTGAACACCGGCTACAAGCCCTTGTCCCCGGGGCCGGCGGGGGAGCAAGAGCGGGCAGGGCGGATGGCCTTGCTGGCACTGGCGCGCGAGCAGGGCATGCGCACCATGGGGCGCCAATGGGCTCGGGGCATGGTGCATCCGCGTTGCCTCGGTACGCCGCTGTTCGACGCCGTGCTGGACATGCTGGAGCGCAGCAGCCCCGACCAGTTTGCCGCCCAGCAGCAAGCCTTGCTGCAACGGCCAGACGCCACGGCGGTGCTGGCCTCCATCCGGGTGCCGACCCTGGTGCTCACCGGTGCAGACGATGCGTGGAGCGGTCCGGCCCAGCACCAGGACATTCAGGCCTCCATCGCGGGCTCTCGCTTGTGCATCGTGCCCGATGCGGCCCACATGAGCACCTGGGAGCAGCCCGAGGCGGTCAACCGGGCCTTGATTGACTGGCTGGCCGTCAGACCCGGATGATTTCGCCCTTCAGGGACCACAGGATGGCCAGCACCTCGTTGCGGGTTGCTGCATCAATGTCGCAGGTCTCCAGTGCGGCCAGCACGTCGTCCACCACTGCGACGAACTCCTGTTCGTTGATGTTCATGCCACGGTGCGTGCTGCCCATGTCTTTGCCGCTGTAGGTTTCAGGGCCACCTGCGCCCGCACAAAAGAATTCCACCACGTGTTTTTCCACGCGGTCCAGGTCTTCAATGTGCTCGTAGCGCGTTTTCACCAACGGGTTCACCAGGTGATTTTTCACGATCTGGTGGGTGATTTGCGCGATGCCTGGATGGCCTCCAAGGCGGGCGTAAAGGGTGGGCGTGCTCATGGTGTGACTCCTGGAAGATGGGGGAAGGTTGCATGTCAGTGCCGCTGCACAGCGAGCCAGGATGCGTATTCCAGTTCGCCCGGCGCGGGTGTGGATTCCAAGAGTTGGCGGCGCAGTTGTTCGGTCGCTTGAGCGAGCAACCGTTCCAGTTCTGGCAGCGCGTCCAGAGTCATCGGGTGGGGCAAACCCAGGACGACGTACCCCCTGCCGGCAATGGGCAGCAGTTGCAGTTCGGTGGTCATGGCGGAATCCTTTCGGTGTTGGCAGGCCAGGTTTGAGCCTGCTGGTGCGCAGCATCACAGGGGCGCGTTCCCGGGGCGTTCCTGAGAAACAAGCTGCTTGCGCGAAGGGCGGCAGGAGCAGATACTGGCCCGAATGGACACCGCCCCGGATTCATTGGCCGTCGCGCCGCCGCCCCGGTTGGGGGTCTTTTTGCTCAATGGCTTTGCAGTGACGGTTGACGGGAGGGCGTGTCCGGCCGATCACTGGTTCACCTTGCGCGCGACCCACCTGGTCCAGTTGCTCAGCCTCCAGCCCCGCAAACGGGCGACCCGCGACGCGGTGATCGACGCGCTGTGGCCCGATTTGCCCCCCAATGCGGGTGGGGCCAATCTGCGCAAGGCGGTCCACCACGCCCGCCGGGCGTTGGGACGTGCGGACGGGATCGCGGTGAAGGATGGCGAGGTGGTGCTTTGGCCCTGTGGGTCGGTCAGCGTCGATGTGGACGACTTCGAACAGGCGGCACACCAAGCCTTACCGCAGCGCGACGCCGACGCTTGTGCTGCGGTGGCCGAGCGGTATGGCGTGAACTGGCTGCCCGGGGTGGGGTACGAAGCCTGGGCCGAACCCGTGCGGGAGCGGTTGCGGAGCCTCTATGGCGAGTTGCTCCGTGCCAGTGATCAGTGGGAACGCCTGGCCAGGTTGGAGCCCACCGACGAGCCCGCCCACCGCGCGTTGATGGAGCAAGCGCTGGACAAGGGGCAACGGGTTGCTGCGCTGCAGTGGTACGCCCGTTTGCGCGAAGCGCTGCAGAGCGAGCTGGGGGTGGCACCTGATGCAGCGACGCAGGCGCTCTACGAACGTTGCATCGCGGGACTGCCCGCGACCGAGCCGATGTTTGTCGGCCGGGCGGTGGAGCTGGCTCGGCTCAACGGATGGCTGCTCGGCCAGGGGGCGGAGCCACCCAGCACCATCGTGCTGCGAGGGCCGGCCGGGATTGGCAAAAGCGCCTTGTCTCGTGAGGTGGTGGCACAGGCTCGCAATTGGGGGTGGGTGACCGTTCACGCCAGCGCCGCACCGATGGAGCCGACCTACGGCGTGGTCACCGCTCTGGTGGAGCGGCTCATCCTGCGGGACCGCCGGTGCTTGGATCGTGTGGGCGATGCGGCCCGGCGCGTGCTGGTGCAATTGACACCCTTGGCTGGGCCTGCGGGCTCGCTGCCTGGGCCCCTGGGGCGTCACCAGGTGGTTGGCGCGGTGCGTCGCTTGGTGATAGCCGCCGCCAGCGGCTCGCCTTGCCGCGGCGCGCTCTTCTCGACCACGAAGCGCAGCACGCGCAGCTCGCCTTCGACGC
>CAZGDZ010000243.1:0-4003 GCA_964524855.1 uncultured Macromonas sp. | reverse complement strand
GTCGGCGTCCGTGAGGTGGCGCAAGTCATGGCGAATGCCGATCTGGGCGTCGTCCCAAAGCGGGCAGATTCCTTCGGCAACGAAGCGTTTAGCACGAAAATCATGGAGTTCATGTCATTGGGCGTGCCGGTGGTGGTTTCGCGCAGTGGCACCACTCAAATGGGGCTGGAGGTTGCGCAACGCGTGGGCTTGTGCACCATCGGCCGTGCCACCCACCAGCGTTTCCTGTGCTTCAGCCACCCGCACCGGTTGTGGCGTGATGTTGAGCCGCAGCGCCCGCCGGCGCCACTGGCTCAGACCAGTTCCATATAGCGGTTCAGCTCCCAGTCGGTCACGGCGCGCTGGAAGCGATCGCATTCCCAGTGGCGTGTTTGCACGAAATGGTGCACGAACGCTTCCCCCAGCAGTTCGCGCGCCAGTTGAGACTGTTCCAACCGCTCCACTGCCTGCTCCAAGCTGCGGCTCAGCGGGCGCGCTGCGGCTTCGCTGGCCACCTTGTCCAAGTCCAGCCCCTGGCGGATGCCATGCAACCCAGCCGCCACCGACGCCGCGATCACCAGGTATGGGTTGGCGTCGGCGCCGGGAATCCGGGTTTCCAGGCGCGTGGCGTTGGCACTGCCGGGCACCACCCGCAGCGCGGCGTGCCGGTCGTCCACGCCCCAAGTGGGGTGCACCGGCGCCAACATGCCCGGCACAAGGCGTTTGTAGCTGTTGATGAACGGGGCGTACACGGCCAGCAGGTCGGGCAGGGCCTGCAGTTGGCCGGCGATGTACTGGCGCAGTGTGGTGCTCATGCCGTGAGGCGCCTGCGCGTCATGGAACAGGTTGCCCCCGTCGCGCCACACGCTCTGGTGCAGGTGCTGCCCACAGCCACCATAGGCTGTGGACCATTTGGCCATGAAGGTGTGCAAAAGCCCGTGAGGCCGCCCTATCTCGCGCACCGCCTGCTTGAACAAGGCAGCGCGGTCGGCCGCATGCAGTGCCTCGGCGTGCCGCAGTGCCACTTCCAGGTTGCCGGGCCCGGCCTCGGTGTGCAACGCCTCCAGCGGTATGTCGGCCGCCGGCAGCCATTGGAACAGCTCATTCACAAAGCCTTTGACGGCATCCACCCGGAACGGCGAATAGTTGTTCACCGCTTCGGTGGCGGTACGCAGGCCTTTGAACCCTTTGTCGCGCACACTCCGTTCGGTTTCGGCCAGGACGAACCATTCCAGCTCCACGCCCACTTGCACCGTCAGCCCGTCTTGCGCGGCCTGCGCCAGCACCCGCTTGAGCACCTGGCGCGGGCACAAGGGCAGGGGCGAGCCGTCGGGCAGCAGGTGCTCGCCGATCAGCGCCCAGCGCTGATCGTCCCAGGGCAGGCGCCGGGCGGTGGACGCATCCAGCTGCAGGCCGATTTCACCCAGCGCAGTGCCCAGGCCGGCAAAGTCCACGCCGTGGGTGTACAGGTCGTCGGCGATGTCCCACCCGAACACCGCGCTGGCGATGGTGCCACCGCCCACCAGCATGTCCGCCATGCGCTCTCCGCTTAGGGTCTTGCCCCGGCAGACGCCGTCGATGTCGGTGATGAAAAAGCGCGCGTGGCTGGCGCTGCGCAGTTGCTGTTCCAGCGAGGTGTGGGGCGTGTGTTGCATCCAGCCATTGTGCGGGGTGCGGGCCCTGGCGTTGAGTCCACTTCGCGGGGCCGCCAGCCGTTAGCATATGGTCCATTGACGTTTTCTTGGCCGCCGCAACGGCCCGTTTGCCATGACACCCCAAGTCCACATCATCGACCACCCGCTGGTGCAGCACAAACTCACGTTGATGCGCCGCAAGGACACCAGCACCCGGGGGTTCCGCCAGTTGGTGCACGAGGTCAGCGCGCTGCTGGCCTACGAAGTGACCCGCGACATGCCGATGCAGGAGATCGAGATCGAAACCCCGCTGGAGCGCACCACCGGCCGCGTCATCGACGGCAAAAAAATCGTGCTGGCGTCCATCTTGCGAGCCGGCAACGGCTTTCTGGATGGCATGTTGGAGGTGGTGCCCAGCGCGCGCGTGGGCCACATTGGCCTGTTCCGCGACCCCAACACCCTGCAGGCAGTGGAGTATTACTTCAAGATGCCGTCGGACATGGAGGAGCGCGATGTGATCGTGTTGGACCCGATGCTCGCCACCGGCAACTCGGCCGTGGCAGCGGTGGACCGCCTCAAGGCCTGCAAGCCGCGCTCGTTGCGTTTTGTGTGCCTGGTGACCTGCCCGGAAGGCATTGCCACTTTCCACAAACACCACCCCGATGTGCCCGTGTACACCCCGGCGGTGGACCGGGGCCTGAACGAACATGGCTACATCGTGCCCGGCCTGGGCGACGCTGGGGATCGCATCTTCGGCACCAAGTGAGTGACCCCGTGGTAGGCAACGGCTCAGGGTTTGCGCTAACCTTGAGCGCATGAATCCTGTTGCTGTGAGTTTTTGGTCCATCGGGTGGCGGGCTTTGCTGCGCGACTGGCGCGCTGGTGAACTGCGGGTGCTGGTGCTGGCCATTGCCTTGGCGGTGGCCGCCCTGACGGCCGTCGGTTTCTTCGCCGATCGCTTGCAAAGCGGGCTGTCGCGCGATGCCCGCCAACTGCTGGGCGGCGACGCGGTGGTGCGCAGTGACCAGCCGGCGCCGCCCGAGTTCCTGGCGCAAGCCCAGGCCCTGGGGTTGCAAACCACCCAGCACGTGGGCTTCCCGACCATGGGGCGCGCCGACGATGCCCATGGCGGCACTGCCCGTTTGGTGGCACTGAAAGCCGTGGAGTCGGGCTACCCCTTGCGCGGCGAATTGCGCGTGGCCGATGGGCCTGGCCTGCCCGAGCAAGGTGCGGGCGGTGTGCCAGAACCTGGCACTGTCTGGGTGGACGAGCCCCTGCTGGTCGCGCTCGACCTGCAAGTCGGCAACACGCTGTGGCTGGGCGATGCGTCGTTTCGCATCGCACGGCTGATCGTGATCGAACCCGACCGGGGTGCCGGCTTCATGAGCTTTGCGCCCCGTGTGATGATCCACCGCAGTGACTTGGCCGCCACTGGCTTGGTGCAGCCTGCTAGCCGCTTGAGCTACCGCCTGGCGGTGGCGGGGGACGACGCGGCGGTGCGGCGGTATGTCCGCTGGGCCGAGGTGGAGCAGGACAAACCCGCCGTGCGCGGCGTGCGGCTGGAGTCGTTCGAGAGCGGTCGGCCCGAAATGCAACAAACCCTGGCCCGCGCCGAGAAATTCTTGAATCTGGTGGCCTTGCTGGCGGCGTTGTTGAGCGCGGTGGCCGTGGCCATTGCCGCCCGAGTGTATGCCGCCCGCCACCTGGACGATTGCGCCATGCTGCGGGTGTTGGGCTTGTCGCAAGCCACCATGGCCAAGGCCTACACCTTTGCCTTCGTGCTGGTGGGCACCTTGGCGGGAGCAGTGGGCGTGGCGCTGGGTTATGCGGTGCACCACGGTTTTGTGTGGCTGCTGGCCGAGCTGGTCAAAACCGCCATGCCCGCGCCCACCTTGTGGCCCGCCGTGTTCGGCTTGGGTGTGGGGTTGACGCTGATGTTGGCTTTTGGCTTGCCGCCCGTGTTGCAGTTGGCGCGGGTGCCGCCCTTGCGCGTCATTCGCCGGGAGGTGGGCAACCTCAAACCCGCTTCATTGGCGGTGCTGGGTGTAGGCGCGGCCGGTTTCGCCGCTTTGCTGCTCGCGGCCAGCCGCGATCTGACCTTGGGCCTGATTGCCGTGGGGGGCTTTACCGTGGCGGTGGGTTTGTTCGCTGCGGCCAGTTACGCCGCCGTGCGCCTGTTGCGCGCTGTGGTCAATGAGGCCACGGCCCCACGTTGGTTGCGTCTGGCCACCCGGCAGTTGTGTGCCCGGCCGGGTTACGCGGTGGTCCAGGTCAGCGCCTTGTCGGTCGGCTTGCTGGCGCTGGTACTCTTGGTTTTGCTTCGTACCGACCTCATCAGCAGTTGGCGCCAGGCCACGCCGCCCGACGCGCCCAACCGTTTCGTCATCAAC